>NZ_JBDHZL010000088.1:0-10850 GCF_039811905.1 Nigerium sp.
CCGGTCCCGACCTCGGCGCCGATGCGGACGATGCCGCGCTCGTCGAGGTCGGCGAGCATGTCGTCGCCGACGTTCGGAATGTCGCGCGTGATCTCCTCCGCGCCCAGCTTGGTGTCGCGGGCGTCGATCTCGTGCTCCTCGATGTGGATCGAGGTGAGCACATCGTCCTGCACCAGGCGCTGGCTGAGGATGATCGCGTCCTCGTAGTTGTGGCCCTCCCACGGCATGAACGCGACCAGCAGGTTGCGACCGAGCGCCATCTCGCCGTTGTCGGTGCACGCGCCATCGGCCAGCGGCTGGCCGACCTCGACGCGCTCGCCGTCGGAGACCAGCGGCCGCTGGTTGATGCACGTGGTGGAGTTCGACCGGACGAACTTCGCCAGGCGGTACACCGACTCGGTGCCGTCGTCGTTCATGACGTCGATCAGGTCGCCCGAGACGGACGTCACCACGCCGGCCTTGGCCGCGACGGTGACCTCGCCCGCGTCGACCGCACCGCGGTACTCCATGCCGGTCCCGACGAACGGGGCCTCGTTGCGGATGAGCGGGACGGCCTGCCGCTGCATGTTCGCGCCCATGAGCGCACGCGACGCGTCGTCGTGCTCCAGGAACGGGATCAGCGCGGTCGCCACCGACACCATCTGGCGCGGCGAGACGTCCATGTACTGCACGAGGTCGGGGGTGAGCTCGTCGGCCTCCCCGTCCTTCCGGCGGACCAGGACGCGGTCTTCTGCGAAGCTGCCGTCCTCGTTCAGCACGGCGTTCGCCTGCGCGATGACGAACCGATCCTCCTCGTCGGCGGTCAGGTAGTCGATGTAGTCGGTCACCCGGCCGTCCTCGACGCGGCGGTACGGCGTCTCGATGAAGCCGAACGCGTTCACCCGGGCGAAGGACGCCAGCGAACCGATGAGGCCGATGTTCGGACCCTCAGGGGTCTCGATCGGGCACATGCGGCCGTAGTGGGACGGGTGGACGTCGCGGACCTCCATGCCGGCGCGGTCGCGGGACAGACCGCCCGGGCCCAGCGCGGACAGGCGCCGCTTGTGCGTCAGGCCGGCCAGCGGGTTGTTCTGATCCATGAACTGGCTCAGCTGCGAGGTGCCGAAGAACTCCTTCAGCGCCGCCACCACCGGACGGATGTTGATCAGCGTCTGCGGGGTGATCGCCTCGATGTCCTGCGTCGTCATGCGGTCGCGGACGGTGCGCTCGAGGCGCCCCAGGCCGATGCGCAACTGGTTCTGGATCAGCTCGCCGCCCGTGCGGAGGCGACGGTTCCCGAAGTGGTCGATGTCGTCGGTCTCGATCGGGTTGCCGCCCAGCTCCTCGCGCCCGTCGTGCAGCGCGACGATGTACCGGATGGCCGCCACGATGTCGTCCATCGTCAGCACCTGCTGGTCGAACGGCTCGTCGAGCTTCAGCTTCTTGTTGATCTTGTACCGGCCGACCTTCGCCAGGTCGTAGCGCTTGTTGTTGAAGTAGTAGTTCTCCAGCATCGCCTGCGCGGCCTCGCGCGTCGGCGGCTCGCCCGGACGCAGCTTGCGGTAGATGTCGAGCAACGCCTCGTCGGTGTTCGCCGTGTGATCCTTCTCCAGCGTGAGCCGGATGGACTCGTAGTCGCCGAACTCCTCCAGGATCTGCTCGTTCGTCCACCCCAGCGCCTTGAGCAGGACCGTCACGTTCTGCTTGCGCTTGCGGTCGAGACGGACGCCGACCATGTCGCGCTTGTCGACCTCGAACTCGAGCCACGCGCCGCGGCTCGGGATGATCTTGCAGGTGAAGATGTCCTTGTCGGAGGTCTTGTCGGGCGACTGCTCGAAGTAGACGCCCGGGCTACGGACGAGCTGGCTCACGACCACGCGCTCGGTGCCGTTGATCACGAAGGTGCCCTTCGGCGTCATGAGCGGGAAGTCGCCCATGAAGACAGTCTGGCTCTTGATCTCACCGGTGTCGTTGTTCATGAACTCGGCGGTGACGAAGAGGGGCGCGGCGTAGGTGACGTCGCGATCCTTACACTCCTCGACGGTGTACTTCGGCTCCTCGAAGCGATGGTCGCGGAAGCTCAGCGACATCGTCTGGGAGAGATCCTCGATCGGGGAGATCTCCTCGAAGATCTCCTCCAGACCGGACTTGGTGTTGATGTCGGTCCGACCCTCGGACTGGGCTTCGTCGACACGGGCGCGCCACGCGTCGTTGCCAACCAGCCAATCGAAGGAGTCAATCTGCAGGTCAAGCAGATTGGGGATTTCCAGCGGTTCTGCGATCTTCGCAAAGGAGATGCGACCGCTAGTGGAGACGACATTGGTGTTCTTCGACGCAACGCGCGAGACGGCCAAGGTTCGGTGTCCTTCCAAGAGACCCGGCAAACCGGTTCTATGCATGCGAAACGGCCCGCGTCAAACTCACCACGGGGCGCGAAATGGGGCAAAGCTAGAGACTACTAGACGCACACCGATCACGCAACACCGGCGGGCGGGTCTGAGAGAAGCCCGCCCGAACTCGCGCGGCCACCGGCCGCATGCCCCGCCCCTCGTTGACGACCGCGATCGCGCCGGGAGGGTGGCTCGGCCCCGCAGTTCTCGTCTTGGAGGAGGTTATCGCCTTGGAAGACACATTGATGATAGCGGGGGGCGGGCAGCAATGCACGCACTCTGCGAGGGACGCTTCCGGACGACCTCGGGTCACGTTTGCGCCCGTGAGAGCGGGGTCCGGCGGCGTCCGTCCGGGCATGGCAAAGGGGCGGGGCCGAATCGGCCCCGCCCCTTTTTCGTCGCGTCTAGCGCGCCAAGGTCACTTGACGGTGACGGTGGCGCCGGCGGCCTCGAGGGCCTCCTTCGCCTTGGCGGCCTGGTCGCGCGGAATGTTCTCCAGGACCGGCTTCGGCGCGGCCTCAACGAGGTCCTTCGCGTCCTTCAGGCCGAGGCTCGTGAGGGAACGCACCTCCTTGATGACCTGGATCTTCTTGTCGCCAGCGGCCTCGAGGATGACGGAAACCTCGGAGGACTCCTCCTCGGCCTCCTCGCCACCATCGGCGCCACCGGCGGCCGGAGCGGCACCCGCGGCGGCGACGGCCACCGGGGCGGCGGCGGTCACGCCGAAGGTCTCTTCGAACTGCTTCACGAACTCGGAGAGCTCGATCAGGGTCATGTCCTTGAACGCGTCAAGGAGCTCGTCAGCGGTGAGCTTCGCCATAATGGGCGTCCTTTCTTACTTGGTCGATGCAGCGTCAGCCGCGTCTTCGGGGGCCTCAGCAGCGGTCGCTGCATCGGATGCCGGGGCCGTGGCCTCGGCGGTGTCGGGCTTCTGGTCGGCGGCGGGAGCCGAGCCGGCCCCACCGATGATCGAGGGATCCTCCCCCGCCTTCGCCTCCAGCGCGCCCAGGGCGCGAGCGGCCTGGGAGAGCGGAGCGGCGAAGAGGGAGACGGCCTGCTGCAGGGAACCCTGCATCGCGCCGGCGAGCTTGGCGAGGAGAACCTCGCGGGACTCGAGATCGGCGAGCTTCTTCACGGCCTCGGCGTCCAGGACGCGACCGTCCATGACGCCGCCCTTGATGACCAGAAGCGGGTTGGCCTTCGCGAAGTCACGCAGCCCCTTGGCGACCGTGGCGACGTCACCGCGAATGAACGCGATGGCGGTCGGTCCGGTGAGTTGCTCGTCGAGCCCGTCGATGCCAGCCTGCTTGGCGGCGATCAGGGTCAGTGTGTTCTTCGTGACGGCATAGGTGGCGTTCTCACCCAGCGACCTGCGGAGATCCTTCAGGTCGCTCACGGTGAGACCGCGGTACTCGGTCAGCACAGCGGCGTCCGCAGAGGTGAAGCTCTCCTTCAGAACGTCGATGGCTGCTGCCTTGTCCGGCCTCGCCATGGGTCTCCTTCCCACTTGCATTCGTCAGGCCGTCGACACGCGGGCAAGAAAAAACCCGAATCGCGCACGCGACTCGGGCACCACCGTTCGGCCTCTTCGGGCCAGCAACGATTGTTCACGACTCACCTGCGCGGGGTTTACGTGCCCGAGGGCACAACCAGCGGTCTACGGCTCTCGCCAGTCTACGACAGGGGCCAAGGCCCGGCCAAATCCGCCCGGGCCGCCCCACGGACGCGGCGTCCCTCCGCGGGAACGCGCGGCCCTCACACGCGGAACAGCAGGTCGCCCTCGACAACCGGCCCCTCGGCGAGGACCTCGACGCTGCCGGCCGGACGATCCATCGCCACGACGATCACGGTCGGGTCGATGCCCCGGGCGGCCACCGCGCCCGGGCGCCAGCGCACCATGGGGTCGCCGGCCTGGACGGCCTTCCCCTCGTCGGCGAGCACCGTGAACCCCTCGCCCTGCAGCTGGACGGTGTCGATGCCCAGGTGCGTCAGGACGCCCACCGAGCCCGCCATCACCACGAACGCGTGCGGCATCGCCTTCACTACGCGCCCGGCGATGGGCGCCACCACCGTCATCTCGGACGCCTCCGGTGCGATCCCCACGCCGGGGCCCAGCATCTGCGCGCTGAACACCGGGTCGGAGATCTTCTCGATCGGAACGATGCGCCCGGAGCACGGCGCGACGACGTCCGTCACCGCAGGTCCTCGATGTCATCGGCCAGCAGCTCCGCCTCGGGACCGACGACGACCTGCACCGTGGTTCCCGCCTTCAGGACGCCGTGCGCGCCGGCCGCCTTCAGCGCCGCCTCGTCCACCAGGCCCGGGTCGTTGACCTCGGTGCGCAGCCGGGTGATGCACGGCTCGATGTCGACGATGTTGTCGGAGCCACCCAGCGCGGAGAGGATCTTCTCGGCCTTGCTCATCGCTTCCCCCTGATCCGGGCCGCAGGGCGCGGCCTCGTGCGAATGGGCCGCCAGCGCGGCCTCTTGCCCCATTGAACGCCGAGGTGCATGCTGCCTGTCAACTGGTTCGGACCAGTCCGGTCCAAACCTGACGACGCACGCCAGCCCGACACGATTCCCGAGGCCCCCATGAACGCCGACCGCGCAGCACTCCTCAGCGACGGCCCTGCGCCGAAGCACGAGCAGTTGCGCGCCCTCATCGCCCGCCAGGCGAAGCCGGGCCAGGCGATCCCGTCGGAGAGGGAGCTGATGGCGACCTACCGCGTCTCCCGCTCCACCGTCCGCCGCGCGATCGACACGCTCGTCGCCGACGGCCTGCTGCGCCGCAGCCAGGGCAAGGGCACGTTCGCGGTGCAGCCGCGCGTGGAGAGCCGGCTGCACCTCGCGTCCTTCACCCAAGACATGCGGCGCCGCGGCCACGTGCCGACCACGCGGGTGCTCGCCGTCGAGAGCGTCTCCCCGCCGCCGGACGCCGCAGCGAGCCTGCGGCTCGAAGCCGGCGAGCGGGCGTGGCGGCTCGAGCGGGTCCGGCTCGCCGACGGCGAGCCGATCGCGCTCGAGGAGGGCTGGTACCCGGCCCGGCTCTTCCCCGACCTGGACGCCCAGCCGCTGGAGGCGTCCCTGTACGAGACGCTGGCGAGCCGCTACGACGCGGTGATCGACGCGGCCGTCCAGACGCTATGGGCCGAGCAGGCGGACGCGGCGTCCGCCCGGCACCTGGCGGTCGGGACCGGGGCCGCGCTGCTGATGTTTCTGCGGCGCTCGACCGCCGCGGGCGTCCCGGTGGAGCACATCCTGTCCCGCTACCGCGGCGACCGCTACACGCTGCACATGCCGCTCGATCTCAGCCAACCGGCGACCCTGTAGACCCCTCCCACCGACGACCTCCGAAAGGCATCCCATGAGTTCCACACCGACGCCGTCCTCCGGCAGATTCAACCTCGCTCCCCTGCAGAAGTTCGGCCGCAGCCTCATGCTGCCCATCGCCTCGCTGCCCGCTGCCGCGCTGCTGCTGCGTCTCGGCAGCGCCGACATGCTGGGAGCGGACGGCCTGAACTGGGGCCCGGTCGCCGACGTGATCGCCGCGGCAGGCGGCGCCCTGTTCGACAACCTGCCGCTGTTGTTCGCGGTGGGCGTCGCGATCGGCCTGGCGCGCAAGGCCGACGGCTCGACCGCCCTCGCCGCCGTGGTCGGCTACCTCGTGTTCAAGGGCGTCGGCGACGCGATGTCCCCGACGATTCTGGGCGCGGCGCCCGAGGGCGAGAAGCAGGACCTCATCAACTACGGCGTCCTCGGCGGCATCCTGATGGGCCTGATCTCCGCCCACCTGTGGCAGCGGTTCTACCGCACCAAGCTCCCCCCGTACCTGGCGTTCTTCGGCGGACGGCGCTTCGTCCCGATGCTGACCGCGGTCGCGGGCATCCTGCTCTCGACGGCATTGTCGTTCGTCTACCCGGCGTTCAACGGCGGCCTCACCGCCGTGGGCACGTGGGTGGCGGGCAACACGATCCTCGGCGGGTTCGTGTACGGCACGCTGAACCGGCTGCTGATCCCGCTGGGCCTCCACCACATCCTCAACAACCCGCCGTGGTTCATCATCGGCTCGTTCACCGGCGCCGACGGCGTCGTCTACCACGGCGACATCGCCCGCTTCCTCCACGGCGACCCGACCGCCGGCACGTTCATGACCGGCTTCTTCCCGATCATGATGTTCGCGCTGCCGGCCGCCGCCCTCGCGATCTGGCACGAGGCCAAGCCCGAGAACCGCAAGGCCGTCGGCGGCATCATGCTCTCGGTGGCGTTCACGGCCTTCCTGACGGGCATCACCGAGCCGATCGAGTTCGCGTTCATGTTCGTCGCGTGGCCGCTGTACGTGATCCACGCCCTGCTGACCGGCGTCTCGCTGGCCCTGATGAACGCGCTCGGCGCGAAGATGGGCTTCGGCTTCTCGGCCGGGCTGTTCGACATGGTGCTCAACTGGCGCATCTCGACCAACCCGGTCTTGGTCGTCATCGTCGGGTTGGCGTTCGCCGTCGTGTACTACGTTCTGTTCCGGGCGGTCATCCGCTGGTGGAACCTCAAGACCCCCGGCCGCGAGGACGAGGGGTCGGAGGCGTCCGTCAGCCTCGATCCGACCGCGGGCTAGCGAACAATCGGACGCCGTCCCCCGGCCCCGCCGGGGGACGGCGTCGGGAGCGAGGCAAGCGATGGAAGTGGTCATCTGCCGCGACGACCAGGAGGTCGGCTCGGTCGCGGCCGCCCGCGTGGCGCAGGTGTGCCGGGACGCCGGGCGTCCGGCGGTTCTGGGGGTGGCGACCGGGGCGTCCCCGCTGTCGTGTTATGCGGCGCTCGCCCGGCGGATCGCCGCCGGCGAACTCGACCTGAGCGAGGCGTCCGCGTTCGCGCTGGACGAGTACGTGGGGCTGCCGCGCGGCCACGAGGAAAGCTACGAGCAGGTGATCCGCCGGACGGTGACCGAGCCGCTCGGCCTCGATCCCGCCCGCGTGCACACCCCCGACGGCTTCGCCGACGACGTGGAGGCGGCCGCCGCCGGCTACGAGCGGGCGATCGCCGGCGCCGGCGGGATGGACGTGCAGATTCTGGGCGTCGGGGCGAACGGGCACGTGGGGTTCAACGAGCCGTCGTCGTCCCTGGCGTCCCGGACGCGGATCAAGTCCCTCGATGACCGCACCCGCCGCGACAACGCCCGCTTCTTCGCATCCCTCGACGAGGTGCCGCGCCACTGCCTGACGCAGGGGCTGGGCACGATCATGGACGCCCGCGCGGTCGTCCTCATCGCGCAGGGCGCGGCCAAGGCGGACGCCGTCCGCGGCGTGGTCGAGGGGCCGGTCACCGCGATGTGCCCGGGGTCGGTGCTGCAACTGCACCGGACGGTGACGGTCGTGATCGACGAGGCCGCAGCGTCCGGGCTTGCCCTGCGCGAGTACTACCGCGAGACCTACGCGCACAAGACCGCCTGGCAGGCCTTCGAGTGAGGACCCACGCATGATCATCGCCGCCGACGCCCTCTTTCACGCCGGACGCCTCGCCCGCGGCTGGCTGCGGACCTCCGGGGAGCGCGTCGAGGACGCCGGCTTCGGCGACGCCCCCGGCCGGGCCGACGAGCGGGTGGCGGGCGTCCTGGCGCCGGGGTTCGTGGACGTCCACTGCCACGGCGGCGGCGGGGCGGCCTTCGGCACGGACGACCCGGACGACGTCCGGAGGGCGCTCGGCGTCCATCGGGCGCGCGGGACGACAACCCTCGTCGCGAGCCTCGTCACCGCAGCGTCGGACACTCTCGTCGCGCAGCTGCGGCTGCTGGAGCCGTTCGCGGCGTCCGGGGAGCTCGCGGGCGTCCACCTCGAGGGTCCCTGGCTGTCGCGGCGCTACAAGGGCGCGCACGACGAGTCGCTGCTCGCCGATCCGCTGCCCGAGCGGGTGGCGCGGCTGGTGGACGCCGTGCCCGGCCTCGTCCGGATGGTCACGCTGGCCCCCGAACTCAAGGGCGCGGTGGAGTCCGTGAGGCTTCTGAGCGAGCGGGGCGTCGTGGCCGCGGTCGGGCACACCGGGGCGTCCTACCGGCAGGTCCGGGACGCCGTCGCCGCGGGGGCGTCCGGTATCACGCACCTCTTCAACGGCATGCCGGACCTGCGGCACCGCTCCCCCGGCCCCGTCCTCGGCGGCTGGCAATCGGACGCCTTCCTCGAGCTCATCGCCGACGGCATCCACGTCGACCTCGACCTGGTGCGGTTCGTCATGGAGCGGTTCGGGCACCGGGTGGTCCTCATCACCGACGCGATGGCCGCGGCGGGCGCGCCCGATGGCGACTACGTGCTGGGCGCGCTGCCGGTCACCGTCAGCGGCGGGGTGGCGCGGCTCACCGGCACCGAGACCATCGCCGGGAGCACGCTGACGCTGGACGCCGGCGTCCGGACGGCCGCGGAGGCCGGCGTCCCCCTCGAGGACGCCCTCCGCTCGGCCACCGAGCTTCCGGCGGCCTACCTGGGCTTGCGGGACGTCGGCACGTTCGCGCCCGGACGCCTCGCCGACGCGGTCGTCCTGGACGATCGACTCGAGGTCGTCCGGGTGCTGCGGCGCGGCGCGTGGCTGAGCTGAGGGCTCCGGCCGGCGGCGTGGTGGCGCCGCGGGGCCGGCCCAGGGACCGCGCTCAGCGGCCCCAGGCGTCCCGGAGAACGCGGAGCGAGTCGCGCGCAGCCTCGGGGGTCGAGCCGAACGGGGCGATCATGAGCTCGTCGGCGGTGGAGCGCTCGGCGAAGTCGCCGAGGTACGAGCGGACCGCGTCCCGATCGCCCACCGCCGTGTAGGTGAGCATGTGCAGGATCTGCTGGGCAGCCGGGGACGCCATGAGCACATCCATGTCCTGGTCGGTGAACGACTGGAACCCACCGCGTCCGCGGGTGAGCATCGACTTCACGCGGTTGCGCTTCGTCCACTCCCACTCCTGCCGGGCGACGTCGGGGTCGTCGTGGGCGATCACGTTCACGGCGGCCATGACGTACGGCTTGTCGAGCTGCTCGGACGGCTGGAACTGCTCGCGGTAGACGGCGGTCGCCTCCTCGAGGGCGTCCGGGGCGAAATGGGACGCGAACGCGTACGGCAGGCCGTAGGCGGCGGCGAGCTGTGCCCCGAACAGCGACGACCCGAGGATGTAGAGGGGCACGTCGGTGCCGGCGCCGGGAATCGCGCGGATGCCGGGGACCAGCGACTGGTCGCGCAGATAGGCCTGCAGTTCGCGGACGTCCTGCGGGAACGCCTCGGCCGCGCGGGCGTCCCGGCGCATGGCCCGGACAGCGGCCTGATCGGTACCGGGGGCACGGCCGAGCCCGAGGTCGATACGCCCGGGGTGCAGTTCGGCGAGCGTGCCGAATTGCTCGGCGATCGTCAGCGGCGAGTGGTTCGGCAGCATGACGCCGCCGGAGCCGAGCCGGATGCGTTCGGTCTGCGTCGCGATGTGCGCGATGAGCACGGCCGGCGCGGCCGACGCGATCGTGCTCATGTTGTGGTGCTCGGTGTACCAGACCCGCTCGTAGCCGAGCCGCTCGGCCGTCTTCGCCAGTTCCACCGACTCGAGGAACGCCTCCCGCACCGACACCCCCTCCCGCACGATCGCGAAGTCGAGGACGGACAGTGGAAGAGACATACGCACAACACCTTTCCCGAGGAGCGCCCGCCGGCCGCGGAGCTCTACACACCCCTCAGCGATCAAAGACGCCGTCTGATTCCCGGACGCCCCCCGGTCAGCACGGTTCGTCGAGCACGTCGATGTTCGACACGAGCAGAACGCCGTCGACCCGCTGAAAACTCAGCGCACGCACGACCGTCCGCCCCGGCCGGACGACTTTCGACTTCTTCATCAGCACGGTGTTGCGGAAGTCCGTGCACGCCTGCAGCGCCACGACCGACCTGGGCGCCCTGTCTGGATAGCGGTACACCGAGCGCAGCGCGATGTCGCTCCCCTCAAAGCGGTAGCCCTCGGCGAGGTCGGTCGCGTACTGCCCTGCGACCTCGTCGTAGATTTCGGGGGTGGTGACGCCACGCAGCGGCTCCTGCCCCGCCGCGTCGCCCTGTGCCAGCAGCGCCTCGGCCTCGTGGAACTTCTGCAGCTGGCCCTCAGCCTCCACGTAGGCGGCGTTCAGCGCCTCCTGCCGGAGGTAGGTTTCCCGGCTGCACACGGTAGGCGTCGGGCTCGGCGTCGAATCCCCCGCCGACGCCACGGAGGGGACGCACTCGTAGGTCGGCTCGATATCAGGACCCGTCGCGACGATCGTCGGTGTCGGGCTCGTCGTGTACGCCGCCGGCTGGCATCCGCCGCAGCACACCAACACGAGCGCGGACGCCGCCGCGCCGATTCCACGACCAACGAAGAACCCGCCGTGCACCATCGGTCTGCACCCTCTCGCGATCCAGCATGTCGCCTGAGCATGGCACGCGGAGCGTCTCGGCTCCTCCGATATGAACGTGAATCGATGCTTCAGGACCCGGCGGCCCCTTGGGGGGG
>NZ_JBDHZL010000089.1:0-10813 GCF_039811905.1 Nigerium sp.
GGGGGCACTGCCCGGGAGCGCCCGCCCTACTCAGCGCAGAAACAGCCGGCGCAGTCGCAGCGCCGCCGCGAGGACGCCGACCACCGTCATGACGCCGAAGTACGCGACATGCCCCACCGTCGCCGACGTGAAGACGCCGACCGAGAGCTGTCGCATCAGCTCGACGCCGTGCCACAGCGGCAGCGCCCGGATGACGGTCTGGATGGCCTCGGGGTAGACGGTGATCGGGTACAGCGTCGCCGAGAACAGGAACATCGGCAGCATCACCAGCGGCACGAGCTCGACCTGCTGGAAGCTCGTCATGAAGCTGGTGACCGCCATGCCGATCGCCGCGAAGCCCAGCGCGATCAGCAGCGACACCGGCAGCATCGCGAGCGCCCACCACGACGTCACGAGCCCCATCGCGGCGATCACGACCAGGAAGCCCAGCGAGTACAGCAGGCCCCGGAACAGGGCCATGAAGATCTCGCCGAGCGCCACATCCATCGGCCCGAGCGAGGTCGCGAGCATCGACTGGTACACCTTCGAGTACCGCAGCTTGAAGAAGACGTTGTTCACCGAGTCGTAGATCGCGCCGTTCATCGCCGACGTGGCGAGCAGGGCCGGCGCGATGTAAGCCGCGTACGTGATCGGACGCCCGTCGGGCCCCGGCACCTCGCCCACGAGCTGCCCCATGCCCACGCCCATCGCGAGCAGGTAGAACACGGGCTCGAAGAAGCCGGTGGCGATGACCCCCCAGTTCTGGTTGCGGATCACCGCGAACCCCCGCGCGACGACCGCGCGGGCGTTGCCGGCGTAGAGCCCGCCCAGGCTCGTGCCGCGCCGGTGCAGCCGGCCGAGGGCCTGCTCGACCGCCGCCGAGCGGGCGGGGGACGCCGCCGAGCGGGCGCTCACCGGACCAGCCTCCTCGCGAAGGTGCGGTGCGCGACGGCGAGCCCGCCGACGGTGAGCCCGACCAGCACCACCAGGTGCACCGCGACGAGCCACCCGGGCACCGGGAGGCCGAAACTCGCCACGCGGGCCAACTGCGTGCCGTGGCACATCGGCGACAGCCAGCCGATCCAGCGCAGGAACACCGGCATCGACTCCAGCGGGAAGAACGTGCCCGCGAACAGGAACATCGGCATGACGATCAGGCGGTTCACGAAGTTGAACTGCAAGCCCTCCTCCTGCAGCGTCGCCGAGTACGCCATCAGCGGCGTGAACATCGCCAGCCCCGCGAGCACCCCGATCGCGACGCCCAGCAGGGACGCCGCCGTCGGCCACGCGCCGAACGGCAGCCCGATCAGCCAGAAGATCGCCCCCTGCAGGCCCAGCCGGACGACCATGCCGGCCGTCTCCCCGTCGGCCATGTTCGCCGGACGCATCGGCGTGGCAGACGCCGCCAGGTAGTGCTTCTGCCACTTGAACCCGCTGAAGATCGGCCAGGTGCCCCAGCCGGCCGCCGTCATGACGAGCGTGGCGATGAGGAGGCCGGGCGCGACGAAGTGCAGGTAGCTCACCCCGTCGACCGGACGCTGCACGAGCGCGCCCAGGCCGAGCCCCATCGCGGCGAGGTAGAGCAGCGGGTTGCCGAGGGCGGTGAGCAGGAACGTCCAGAAGAACGGGCGCTCGGCGCGCAGCCGGAAGTCGAGGAAGTAGACCCACCCGTGCCGCCGGACGCCGCCCGCGAGCGCGCGGTGGTCGAGGCCGTGGTCGGAGACGATCGGGCTAGTCAACGAGGGACCTTCCCGTCAGGCGCAGGAACACGTCCTCCAGCGACGACCGCCGCACGAGCGACGTCAGCGGGGTGAGCCCGCGGCGTCCGATCTCGTCCAGGATCGCCTCGCCATCCTCGGCGTACAGCAGGACGCGGTCGGGAAGCACCTCCACCCGCTCGGCCAGTGCGCGGAGCTGGGGCTCGACCTCGGCGTTGCGCTCGGACCCGAACCGCACCTCGGCCACCTCGCGCGACGAGAACCGCCGGATCAGCTCCCGCGGGGACCCCTCGGCGACGATCTGCCCGTGATCCATCACGATCAGGCGGTCGCAGAGTTGCTCCGCCTCGTCCATGAAGTGGGTGGTGAGCACGAGGGTGACCCCCTGCTCTTTGAGCCGGAACAGCCGATCCCACAGAATGTGGCGGGCCTGCGGGTCGAGGCCGGTGGTCGGCTCGTCGAGCAGCAGGATGCGCGGCTCGTTGATGAGCCCCCGCGCGATGGTGAGCCGCCGCTTCATGCCGCCGGAGAGCGCCTGCACCTTCTCGGACGCCTTCTCCGACAGTTGCGCGAACTCCAGCAGCTCGGCCGCCTTGGGCCGCAGGAACGACAGCGGCAACCCGAAGTACCGCCCGTACACGATGAGGTTGTCGCGGGCCCGCAACTCCTCGTCCAACGAATCCTCCTGCGGGACGACCCCGAGGTGCGCCCGCACCTCGGGGCCCTGCTCCTCCGGATCCATCCCCAGCACCGTCAGCGACCCCGACGTGCGCAGGGAGTTGCCGCCGATCATGCGCATCGTGGTCGACTTGCCGGCCCCGTTGGGCCCGAGCAGCCCGAACGACTCCCCCGCCTCCACCGAGAAGCCGACATGGTCGACCGCGACGAAGTCGCCGTAGGTCTTCGTCAGGTCGTGGGCTTCGATCACTGGCACCTGCCGGACTCTAGCCGCCGCGTCCGACAAGAAAAAAGCAGCACCCGGACGCCGGCCGCGTCAGCACAGCTTCGTCGGAAGAGCAATGCGTGCCCGGGACACTCCCCGGCGCCCGTGGACGACCGCGGCGGCGTGGGGCGAGCGTTCGCGCGCCCGCTGGCCACGGGCGTCCGCCCGGACGACGCCTCCGGTGAGCACACGCGGGGGCGGCGTCCCCGGGCATGTCCCCCCTTCACGAAAGCCGTCCAGACGTGTCCAGAATGGTCATGAGAACGTCTTTATGAATGCATACTTGAAAGCGGGACGAACGGAGCGGGGGGAAATGCTTCGTGAATCCCGAAGCCATCGGACGGCTGAGGCACTGGGGGGTGCCTCCCGGTGGGCTCGCGACCTGACCGCTCGCGAAATGCCGAATGGGGACGCCTGGACCAATCGTCTCCGACGCCACAGCGGCGGCCTCTCTTGGGCGGGGGAACCCGGAGGGGCCGCCGCTTCGGCGTCCCGGACCGGAATAGTTCTCTCGCAGAAGAATGCGGGAAGAAAATGTCCCCATTAAGTGGGACGCGTTCACATCGTCCCCATTAACAGGGACAAACAAAACCGGATCAATAGGGCCGCCAGAGCCGCCGCGACGACGCGCCCTGCGTCAGCGGCCGACCCGGTTGTAACGCAGCGAGTTGGGGCGGCACTCGGCCTCGAAGGCGATCCGGATGCTGCCGGCGACGCGCCCCTCCGACCGCAGCCGGAACAGTCGGTCGACCACCCTGTCGCGAAGATCGAGGGGGCTGATGGTGTTCACGTAGATGCGCGTGGCGCCCTCGAAACCCGCCAGCGTCGACACCCGCCACTTCAGCATGACGCGCCACGGCATCGACAGGTCGACGTCGATCGGGCGGGAGTGCCACTCCTCGTTACAGGCGACGTCCGCTCCGGTCGCGGCGTGCGCGGCGTGGATGAGATCCGACATGGCGCGCACCTCCTCCGGCGACTGCTCCCAGGGGTCGGAGTGCTCGCTCTTGGAGTAGATCTCGATCGTCGGGTACCGGTGCCCGAAGCCCGCGAACATGAGTGCGTGGTCGTTCTCCGCGATCACCAAGTTCTTGTAAGAGGCGTAGTTGGCGGCCCGTTCGTTGAAGATGTTCGCGTTGCGGCGCAGGCGCTGCAACGTCTCCTCGTGCCGGACGCCGCGCTCGTCGATCGCCACGAGCTGCTTGTGCAGGTGATCGAAGGACGCCCCGGCCGGCTTCAGCCAGTTCTGGAACACCGTGACGTAGCGCGCGTAGCGATTCAGTTCGTACAGCGACCGCGTCGAGGCGATCGTCAGCGCGACGAACTGCTCGTGCTCCTCAGGCGTCAGGGTGCCCGAGGAGGCGAGCTGCCCGTCGTCCGACGCCCCGTCGACGTAGTGCCGCCGGGCGACGACCAGGTCGTGCCCACCGCCGAAGAACGCCGAGGCTGTCGCTATCTTTTCGTCGTCGCTCATGGCCGCCACCTCGGCGTCCGACCGGCCGGACGCCCGCAGCTTGTACTCCACGACCGACAGCACGTGCGCGCGTCCGGCGACGCTGTCGAGGTAGGCCGCACGCCGGGAGGCCACCCGCCCCGGCAGGGTGTAGCCGTAATTCAGGTGCCAGTAGTCGTAGGAGAGGATCTCGAACAGATTCGGGATGCGCCGGAACTCCGCCACGGTGTCGAAGAGCCGCTCCGCCGGCAGGCGATACAGCGTTTCCCAGCCGCCGTCGTCGTTGCGGATGATCCGCGACTTCTCGGGGGGAGTTTCGAGATAGCGCCGCTCGCAGAACGAGCAGTAGGCACCCACCTTCGCAGGTTCCAGAGCACGAGTCTCACCACGCGGAATTCCCAGCGGCCGATTCCCCCGCCCGGGGACTGTCCATACCTCCGTCGCACTGAAAGGGTTAAGTTGCTTCACCGTTCCGTCGGCAAGGGTGGAGATGTACTCGGGGGTGTGGTCGTAAGGCTGCAACATCGAAGCTCCTGGTGGAAGGCCTACCTCAGGGTAGCGCGCCAGGGTTTCGCCAGCCCGTGGCATCGCGCCCGCCGACCGGGGGTAGTGGGTCGAACGGTGAGGCTCGCACGAAAGGAAGGACCACGATGACCACCACCCTCAGCCAGGCGACGCCTGGCTGTGTCACCAACGCTCCGCTGTTTCAGCACCCCGTAGTGGAGGACGGGGTTGCTCCGGCGGGGCCCGCACAGGCTCAGATGCTCGCGAAGGCCACCGCGATCTGCGCCACCTGTCCGTTGGCCCAACGGTGCCTGTTCGACGCCGTCACCCGCCACGACGTGTCTGGCTTCGTCGCCGGCACGACGGCCCAGCAGCGGCGGCAGATCCGCGCGCGGCTCGGCGTCCGGGTGCGTCAGGAGAACCTCGACACCGTCGCCGGCACGATGCAGGCGAATCATCCCGTCGATCGCGACGAGGTGGTCCGGCTGCGCCGCGCCAACCCCGACGAGACGCTCGAGCAGATCGCGATGCGCCTCGGCTGTTCGACGTCCACCGTCAAGCGCCATCTGCGCAAGGTGCGCAACGGCGTCGCCTCGAAACCGGAGAGCGTGTCGTCGCTCAAACTCACGGTCGAAGAGGTCTGGACGACCGCGCAGACCGTCAAGCGGCGCGTTGCGCGCCGGGACGCCCTGGCGACGGTCGCCTGACCTGGGGTGGCCCGCCTCGGGGCGGGCCACCGGCGATCACTGCGTGACGGCGCCCCTGACCGAAGCTCCGCCGCTGGGAAACCAGCGGCGGAGTTCGTCCGTCGTGCCACCCTCGGCGAATAGTCCCGTCACCTCGTCGGCGGCGTCCTGCACCTCGGGTGGGGCGTCGCCCAGCGCGACCCCCCTCCCCGCGAAGGCCAGCATCTCGATGTCGTTGCGCCCGTCGCCGAGCGCCAGGACGTCGGCAGGGTCGACCCCGAGCCTCGTGCACACCTGCGCGAGGCCGTGGGCCTTGTCGATGCCCTCGGGCGCGATGTCGAGCCAGGCCGTGTAGCCGACCGCGTAGCTGACGCCCGTCAGGCCCATGCGCTCGGCGAGCTGGATGAACTCGCCGTCGGAGGCGTCCGGGTCGCGCACGACCACGCGCGTGGCCGGACGCCGGGCGAGCGTGTCGAGGTCGACGACCTCGATCGTGCCGCCCAGCTCTCCGTCGGGGAAGTGCCGGTTCACCAGGTACCCCTGGCCGACGACCTCGACGGCGATGAGGCAGCGGGGGTGCTCGCGCGCCACCCGCTCGATGACGTCGCCGGGGTCGAAGGTGATGACCTCGTCGACGTGCAGCGGCGGGTAGGTCACCAGGACGGCGCCGTTCGACGTCACGTGCGGGCCATGCGCGAGGCGGAGGGCGTCCGCGACCTCATGGGTGGAGTGCCAGCCGCGGCCGGTGCAGAGCACCACCGGGACGCCTGCGTCCTGCACGTCGGCCACCGCGGACGCCAACTCCGCCGGGATGCGCCCCGCGCCATCCACGAGGGTGCCGTCGATGTCCAGGGCCACGAGCCGGGGTGCGTCCATGCACCCACCGTAGCGGGACGCCCTTGAGGGGCCTTCGCCGTCCTCGGCGGCAGCCACCTCACGCGGCCCCGAGCCCGTCGCTGGGGCGGACGCCCGAACCGGCCCGCGCCCCGGCCGCACCGGAGGCGTCCTAGCGGGGAGCGACGACGATCGGCACGCGCCCCAGCACGACGAGCGCGAGGGCCAGCACCCCGCAGATCGCCAACAGGGTCGCCATCGCCGCCGGCAACGCGCCGTCGGCGATGGCGACGTGATCGTCGGACGAGGACGTCAGCAGCGCGTGGGCGCGGCGGTGTGCGCGTCCGGCAGCCCAGAAGAGCGCGAGAGCCCCCGCGAGCACCGCGCCGGCCCCACCGACGGCAAGCACCGGGTGGGAGCCCCAGACGAGCCGCAGCCCGCCCGCGGCGACCGTCACGAGGGCGAGCACCGTGCGGCGCCACGCCAGGTTCGTGCGCTCGACCTGCATGCCGGGGTCGAAGATCGCGCGCCCGTCGGACGCGGGTCGCGGCTCGGGCGCCCCGCATTCCCCCCCGTCTGGATGATCGCTCATCGCGTCGTCCTCCCCTACTGGGCCACCAGGATCGTGGCGAGGATCAGCACGCCCGCGATCATGGTGAGGATCATCAGCGGCAGGGATCCCGAGTCGGGCGGCAGAGGACGCCCCGTGCGCATCGCCAGTTCGGTGCGGCGCCATCCCAGCCACGCCTGCACGGGCGCGATGACGCCGGCCAGCACCATGAGGGCGGAGGCGACGCGGCGTCCGGGAGAGGGAAGGTTCTCCGCGAACGCCTCGAGCGCGACGCCGACGGCGATGAGCGCGAGGCCCGTCCGGATCCAGGCCAGGAACGTCCGCTGGTTGGCCAGGGTGAAGCGGGCGTCCGGCTCGGTGCCGTGGTCGTAGACGCTGCGTGGGAAGCGGTGTCGCATGGCGGCAGTGTGCCTGATCGGCAGTCAATCAGCCGTCCCGGCGACGTTCGCCCCGCGCCAACGGCGTCACTCGGCCTGGATCTTGTCGGCGCTGACGTTCGCGGTGCCGAGGTCCTCCGGGAGCCGCGGCTTCATGAAGAACACCGTCAGGAACGAGACGACCGCGCCCAGCACCACGTACCAGGCGACGCCCGGCGCGCCCAGGCCGAGGCCGCCCTCGGCCTGCGGGCCCTGGATCCAGGTCGCGATCGAGGGGGTGAACCCGCCCACCAGCACCGCGGCGACCTGGTAGCCGAACCCGGCGCCCGAGTACTGATGCTTCGCACCGAACAACTCCGTGATCAGCGGCTGCTGCACCGACACGGCCAGATCGTGGGCGAGATTCACCAGGATCAACGCGAACACCCACGTGAGAATCAGATTGCCCGCCACCAGGCTGCTGAAGAACGGGAACGCGCCCAAGCCGCCGATCACCGCGCCGGTGAGGTAGACCGGCTTGCGCCCAAACCGGTCGGACAGGTGCGCGAACGTCGGAATCGTGAAAAGGCTGACCGCCCCGATCACGATCGCGATGCGCAAGAAGACCGCAGGATCCCAGTTCAGGGTGTTGCGCGAGTACGCCAAGCCGAACGTCGTGACGATGAACATCGTGAACATCTCGACCGCGCGGATACCGACGATCTGGAAGAACGCGATCGGATCCTTCGTGATGGCCTCCACCAGCGGGGCCTTCGCCCGCTTGCCGGGGGTGGGCTGGTCGTCCTCCTGCAGCGCGGCGGGCGCGACGTCGGCGTGGTGGATGTCGGCGACGCCGACCCGCACCCACAGGCCGACGGCCACCAACAGCCCGGCGACGATGAAGGGGATGCGCCACCCCCACTCGATCATGGCGTCGTTGCCCAGCAGCGTCAGGACGAGCAGGAACAGGCCGTTGGCCAGGATCAGGCCGATGCCGTAGCCCATCTGGACGCCGGACGAGTAGAACGCCTTGCGCCCCTTGGGCGCCTGCGAGACTGCCATCAGGGCGGCGCCGCCCCACTCACCGCCGACCGCGAAGCCCTGCACGCAGCGCAGCCCCACCAGCAGAATGGGCGCCGCGATCCCGATCGCGTGATAGCTCGGGATGCAGCCTATGGCCAGGGTGGCGATGCCCATCACGACGATCGTCCAGATCAGCATCCGCTTGGGGCCGAGTTTGTCGCCGAAGTGGCCGAAGAACGCGCCGCCGAGTGGCCGGAAGATGAAGCCGACCGCGAACGTCGCAAAGGCGGCGATCTGTCCGAGGGTCGGGTTGAGCTCGGGGAAGAACTGCTTGTTGAACACGAGCGCCGCGACGACCGTGTAGATGAGGAAGTCGTACCACTCCACGACGGCTCCGACGAAGCTGCCGAGCGCGGCGCGTCGTGCCATCTGGGGTGTGATCTCCGTGGGAGCTGTCTTGGCGTGCGCACCGGTCATGGGGCGTCATCCCCTCTCGTCATTGAGGCCGGACCATATGGTCCATAACGGGAATTTAGAGGGTGCGCCTCACCCGTGTCCAGAGGTACTCACCAGATAGTTCAATAGACGGTGCGGTGGTGACCCGCCTCGCGGGGCCGGGTCAGCCGAGCACGTCCTGCATCGCCTTGGCGATGGTGACGTTGCGGGTCGCCTCGTCCCGCTCGGACGCCGTGAGCGGCCGGCCGGCGCGGGCGGCGTCCTGGGCGAGCCAACCGCAGTTGATCATCGTCCGGAGGACGACCCAGTCGCGGCAGCGCCGCTCGTCGAGGCCGGCGGCGTCCACGATGCCGTAGAAGCGCTCGCGCAACGCGCCGCCGACGTCGCCGGTGGCGACGAGGGCGTCCCAGCGGTTCCAGAGCAGCGGCGCCGGCTCGAAGCACGGGTCGCCGTTGAATCCCTTGGGGTCGATCGCGAGCCAGGGCTCGCGGCGTCCGGCGAGGACGTTCGCGTAGTGCAGATCCCCGTGGACGACCGCCTGATGGCGGGCGCTCTCGGACGCCTCCCCCACCAGCGTCCACCCGGCCGTCAGCGCCTGCTGCACGAACCGCGGAGGCGCCGGGACGTCCTTGCCGAGCGCGGCGAGGTCGTCCAGCCATCCGCGCACGAACCCCGCGAGCGGAGGCAGCTGCGGCACGGCGGGCACGTGCAGGCGCCGATAGAGGCGCCCGAGGACGCCGATCGCCTCCTCGTCGGGAAGCGACGACAGGTCGCGCTCTCCGAGCCGCTCCAGCAGCAGGACGCCGCGGCGCGGGTCCGCGCGCTCCAGCCGCACGGCTCCCAGACCGCGCCACACCTTGAGGGCATCCGGCTCCCCCACGTTGTCCGGCTCAACGAAGACCAGCTTCAGCATCAACCGGACGCCGTCGGCGTCCCGCACCGGCAGCACGAGCGCGGTATGGCCGTGGAGAGGATCCCCGTCTTCGGCCAGCCCCCACTCCCGCAGGACGCCGCCCGCCACGCGCGGCAGCGCGTCCAGCCAGCGGGCCCACTCGGGGCCGCGCTGGCGGAACGCGTCGAAGCGCGCCGGCAGGGCGATGGGCAACCGCGGCTCAGAGGTTGCGGTCGATGAGGTCCAGGACCGGCTGGAGCTCTTCGACCGGCACCTGCCCGGGCGCGGAGGCGCGCCCGACCATGGCGAACGTCGCCGCCGAGCCGAACGCCTGCGCGGCGATCCGCGAGATGACCCCGCGGCCGGCCATCGCCATCGTGATCACGGGCGTCTCCGCGTGCTGCGACGCCATCTCCCAGGTCGCCGACAGCAGCGTGAGCACGTCGCCCTGGCTCTGGGGCATGACGGCCATCTTCGCCACGTCGCACCCGCGCTCCTGCATCGCGACCAGGCGCTTCACGATCTCGGACGCCTCCGGCGTCGCGTGGAAGTCGTGGTTGCTCCCCACGACCGCGACACCCTGGTCGTGCGCGGCCGCGATCACACGGTCGCCGGCGTCCGCGTCGAAGAACTGCTCGACGTCGACGGCGTCGACCAGACCCGACTCGATGAGCGCCACGTTGAGCGCCACGTACTGCTCGGGCGTCGCGGCCTGCTCGCCGCCCTCCCCCTTCGTGCGGAACGTGAAGAGCACCGGCTTGCCGCCGAGGGCGTCCACGACCTTCGTCGCCACCGCCTTGACGCTCTCGGGGCCGAGGGCCTCGGCGAAGAAGTCCACGCGCCATTCGACGATGTCGAGGGCGTGCTTGGCCAACTCGGACGCCTGCGCGACCAGCTCATCGGCGGTGCGACCCGTGATCGGGACGATCACCTTCGCGCGCCCCTCGCCGAGGACGACGTCCTTCATCTGTACCGTCTTCATTCCCTGTCTCCTGCCCCGTTGCTCGGTGTTGATTCGATCTGATTGTCAGGCTAGCGGGGCACCGCCACGCCCGGATCATGCGCGGACGTTCACACTCCGTACGGGCAGTGGGGGTCGACCGGCGCACCGAGCGCCGCCGTCACGTCGGCCGACGCCCGAGCGAGCGCGTCGCGGTGTGCGTCGAGGTCACGCCGGTGGGCAGCCAGCAGCGGCGCGCGCGTCGGCATCGCCGCCGAGGAAGTCACGCACCTGCGCGAGCGTCAGGCCGGCCGCCTGCGCGCGGCGGATGCCTGCCGCGACGGCGAGGTCGGCGCTCGAGTAACGACGGTGGCCATACTCGTCGCGTGCCGGCACGAGCACGCGCTCGTGCTCCCAGTGACGCAGGACGTGCGAAGTCACGCCGATGTCGCGGGCCG
>NZ_JBDHZL010000090.1:0-10762 GCF_039811905.1 Nigerium sp.
GCCCGCGACCCGGAGGCCCGCGACCCGGTGGCCCGCGGCGCCAGGCCCGCGTCCGAGGCCCACGACCGCGATCATCGACACGTGCGGCACGTGGTCAGGCGTCCGGGGCCCGCGATGCCCGGGGCGTCCGGCGTCGAGTTGCTGTGTGACGTTCTCCACACCAGAGTGTGGAGAACGTCAGGTAGAAACGCACACGGGGGCGCGTTCAACGACCCACAGCCCAAGTGCACGTATGCCCCTGGCCTCCTCAACCGGACAGTCTCGCGCGATGATGGGTCCGTGGCAGGCCGCCGCGGCGTCGACGCCGGGCGGTGAGACGACCGGCTCAGCGAAGAGCCGAGGGAGGTTCCGACCATGTCCGCAGCAGCATCCGATCCGCTCGTCATCGCGATCGACTCGTCGACGACGTCGACCAAGGCCATCATCGTGGACGCCGAGGGCCGCGTCCTGGCGCTGGGGAAGCGCGAGATCCCGCTCCACACGCCGGCGCCCGCGTTCTACGAGCACGACCCGCTCCAGTGGTGGACCACCACGAACGACGCCATCGCCGAGGCCGTCGGCTCGCTCAAGGACGCCGACCGCGAGCGCATCGTCGCGCTCGGCATGACCCACCAGCGGGAGACGTTCGCCCCGTTCGACGCCGACGGACAGCCGCTGCGCAACGGCATCCTGTGGCTCGACGGACGCGCCCCAGAGCAGATCAAGAAGTACGGCAGCGACGAGATCCACGCGCTGTCGGGCAAGCCCGCCGACATCACGCCCGCGATCTACAAGATGGCCTGGGTCAAGGAGAACCAGCCGGGCCTGCTCGCCAAGGCCCACAAGGTCGTCAGCGTCCACGGCTACCTCGTCTTCCGGCTCACCGGCCGGTGGGTCGATTCCGTGGCCTGCGCCGACTCGCTCGGCCTGTTCGACATCGCCGCCCAGCAGTTCGACGACCGCCTGCTGACGATCGCCGGCGTCACCCGCGAGCAGATGCCCGACCTGGTGAAACCCGGCGAGGTCATCGCCGACGTCGATCCCGCGATCGCGAAGGCGTGGGGGCTCACGCAGCCGCTGCCGCTCGTCGCGGGCATGGGCGACGGGCAGGCCGCCGGTGTCGGCGCGGCCGCCACCGAGCCGCACGTGATGTACCTCAACCTCGGGACGGCCGTCGTCGCCGGCGTCCACGGGCCCGATTACAAGTTCGCCAAGGCCTTCCGGACGCTCGCCGCCGGCGTCCCCGATTGGTACGACTTCGAACTGCTCCAAAGCTCGGGGGCGTACCTGTCGACATGGTTCCGGCAGACGTTCGGCAAGAAGCGCCTCAAGGGACGCCCCGACCCGAAGCTGGAGAAGCGGGCGGCCGAGCTGCCGATCGGCTGCGGCGGCCTGCTGACCATGCCGTACTGGAACGCCGTGCAAAGCCCCTACTGGGACCCGATCGCGCGCGGCGCGATGGCCGGCTGGCAGGGCGCGCACACGCCGGCGGCGTTCTACCGGTCGATCCTGGAGGCGATCGGCCTGGAGATGCGCCGTAGCCTCGAGGGCCTCGAGAGCACGCTCGACACGAAGGTGACCGAGATCCGCGCGATGGGCGGCGGCGTCCGGAGCCCGCTGTGGCGCCAGATCATGACGGACGCCCTCGGCGTCCCCATCACCGCCTGCACCGAGGACGAGATCTCCGCCCTCGGGGCCGCCGTGGCGGCCATGTCGATCACGGGCGTCCACGGCGAGCCCGACATCGCGACGTACGCGCAGCAGATGGCCAAGTTCGGCGACGTCACCGAGCCGGACGCCGACCGCCACCGCATCTACGGCGAGCTGTCGGCGATCCAGGGCAAGATGTACCCCGCCCTGAAGGAGATCAACGACGAGATCCACGCGTTCGCCGTCAAGTACGGCGAGCTCACCGAGCACGAGGCCGCCGACGACGAAGTGGCTGATCTCTGATGCGCGCCTGGATCTTCCACGGCCCCGGCGACCTGCGGCTCGAGGACGTCGAGCCCGGGCGTCCGGGGCCCGGCGAGGTGGCGGTCTCGATCAAGGCCGCCGCCACGTGCGGCACCGACCTGAAGAGCTTCCGCCGCGGGCATCCGACGCTGTTCCCCGAGCTGCCGGCCCGCTTCGGGCACGAGTTCGCGGGCGTCGTCTCCGAGGTGGGCGAGGGCGTCGACCGGTTCGCCGTCGGGCAGCGCGTCGTCGCGGCGAACACCTGCCCGTGCGGCGCCTGCTGGGCGTGTCAGATCGGGCGCGAGTCGCTGTGCGAGAACCTCCAGTACCTGAACGGGGCGTTCGCCGAGCAGATCGTGATCCCGAATGCCATCGTCGAGCGGAACACCTACGCGATCCCCGATTCGCTCCCCTTCGAGGCGGCCGCCCCGCTCGAGCCGCTGGCGTGCGTCGTGCACGGCGTCCACGACTCCGGCATCGCGCTCGGCGACACGGTCGTCGTGAACGGCGCCGGACCCATCGGCCAGATGTTCATCAAGCTCGCCCAACTGCGCGGCGCGACGGTGATCGTCGCCGACGTCTCCCCCGGACGCCTCCAGCAGTCCCTGGACGCCGGCGCCCGCGAGGTCGTCGACCTCACGGGCGTGGACGACCCGGAGGAGCGGGCCGCCCGGATCCGCGCGATCACCCCCGGGGGACGCGGCGCCGACGTCGCCATCGAGTGCGCCGGCCTGCCCGAGGTGTGGGAGCAGACGTGGCGCTGCCTGCGGCCGGGGGGCACGGCGGTCATGTTCGGCGGCCCGAAGGCGGGCTCGACGTTCACCATCGACGCGGTCGCGATGCACTACCAGGAGTACAAAGTGCTCGGGACCTACCATCACCAGCCGCGGTACGTGAAGATCGCGGTGGAGCTGCTGTCGACCGGCAAGTTCGACGGGCTGTCGCTGTGCACCGAGATCCGCCCGCTGGAGGCGCTGATCGACAGCCTGGAGGACATGGCGCGCGGCGTCGGCAGCAAGTACATCCTGCGACCCTAGGAGGCGTCCATGTTGATGGCTGACGAGCGCGATCAGGTCCTTCAGACGTGCCTGATGATGCAACGCGATGGTCTCGTCGTGGGCACGGCGGGCAACGTGTCGGTCCGCGACGACGACCTCATCGCGATCTCTCCGAGCGGCGTCGAGTACGCCGAGATGCGCCCCGCGGACGTCGTGGTCGTCGACCTCGACGGCCGGCGCGTCGACGGCGTCCTCAAGCCCTCGAGCGAACTGCCGCTGCACCTGTCCGTGTACGCCGGGACGCCTGCCCGCGCGATCACGCACAACCACGCCCCGGCGTCCACCGCGCTGGGGCTCGTCGTCGACGAGGTGCCCGGCTCGCACTACTACTCGGCGATGTTCGGCGGGCTCATCCGGGTGGCGCCGTACGCGACGTTCGGCACCGACGAACTCGCCCGCAACGTCACCGAGGCGCTCGCCGGGCGTCAGGGCGCCCTCATGGCGAACCACGGGGCGATCACGATCGGCCCGACCCTGCCCAAGGCGGCGGCGCTGCTGCCGTACCTGGAGTACATCTGCGAGATCCAGCTCCGGGCGATGGGCTCAGGCGCGCCGGTGAAGCTGCTCTCCCCCGAGCTCATGGCCGAGGCCGGCGAGCTGCTGCAGGGCTACGGGCAGAGCACGCGTCCCGCACCGGAGCAGACCGACCAACAGGAGGACGACCACGCATGAGCACCATCACCATCCTCGGCGCCGGAGCCATGGGCTCCGCCCTCGCAACGCCCCTCGTCGCGGCCGGTTGGGACACCCGCCTCTGGGGCACCTGGCTCGACGACCACCTCCTGGACGCCTGCGAGCGCGGCAAGCCGCACCCGCGCACGAACATCCCGCTCGCGCCCGGGACGCGCCTCTTCCGCTCCGCCGACCTGGACGCCGCCCTCGACGGCGCGGACGTCGTGGTCCTGTCGGTCGCCTCGGTCGGCGTGGAGAAGGTGACCGACCTGGCCCTCGACGGCATCGCCCGCGCGGGGGTGCTCATGCTCACCTCGAAGGGGTTCTGCCCCGACGAGGCGGGCACGATCGAGCTGCTGCCCACGGCGATCCGGCGCATCGCGGACGCCCGCGGCGTCCGGATCCCGCCCATCTGCGCGGTCGCCGGCCCGTGCAAGGCCAACGAGGTGGCCGGCAGCAAGCCCACCGCGACCATCTACGGCTGCTCGGACGCCGCGGTGGCGCACCGGCTGGCCCGCGAGATCTCCACGGACGCCTACCGCATCGAGCCGACGGACGACGAAGTCGGCGTCGAGCTGTGCGCACCCATGAAGAACGTCTACGCCATCGCGCTGGGCCTCGCCGACGGGCTGGAGGCGGCCACCGGCTTCCCCCATCACAACCTTAAGGCCGCGACGTTCTCCCAAGCCGTGCGGGAGATGTCGCTGCTGTCGACCGAGCTCGGCGCCGACCCGGCGACCGCGTACGGGCTCGCCGGCGTCGGCGACCTGGAGGTGACCGGCCTCTCCGGCCGCAACAAGGTCTACGGCCTGCGCATCGGGCGCGGCGAGCCCGCACGCGACGCCCTGGACGCCATGGTGGCCGCCGAGCAGACCGTCGAGGGCGTCCCGGCGGCCGGCCTGGCCGTGCGCCTGGCCGAGCAGGCCGGGCTCACCGACCGGCTGCCGCTGCTCGCAGCGGTGGACGCCGTCATCGCGGGCGCGGACGATCCGGCGGGCCTCGTGACCGAGGCGGTCCTGCCGGGCCGGGCCGGCTGAGGACGGCCGGGCGCCGGGGTGCTCGACGCCCCCCGCCCGGCCCGGTCGGTCGCGTCGCCGCGGGGGCGTCGCGCTGCTAGGTTGACAGCACTCCCACGAAGGACGTTTCCCTCCCGCAGAGAGGCGCGGACATGACCAACCTTCACGACCTGCTCACCGAGGACGCGATCCGGCTCGACGTCGAGGCGTCCACCTGGCAGGAGGCGATCGGGGCCGCCGGCGCGCTGCTCGAAGCCACCGGGGTCGCGGACGGCCGCTACACCCAGGCGATGATCGACAGCGTCGTCGAGCACGGGCCCTATATCGTGCTGACGCCGGGGTTCGCGTTCGCGCACGCCCGGCCGAGCGACGCCGTCCACCGCACCGGGCTGTCGTACGTGCGCCTGGCCCAGCCGGTGGAGTTCGGGCACAAGACGAACGACCCCGTCACGCTCGTCGTCGCGCTCGCCGCGCTCGACTCGACGACCCACCGTCAGGCGATGGCCGAGCTCGCGAAGGTGCTCGCGAACCCGGCGCGCAAGGCTGAGCTGGACGCCGCCGCCTCCCCCGGCGAGGTGCTGGCCGTCCTCACGGGCGGCGCCGCGGCGTCCGGGAGCCCGACGGCGTCCGCAAGCGACCCGGAGGAAAACCCCCGCGCGGCCGAGCCGGCGGCGTCCTCGGGGAGGGCGAAGAACAAGGTCCTCACCGTGTGCGGCAACGGGCTGGGCACGAGCCTGTTCCTGAAGAACACGCTCGAGCAGGTGCTCGACCGCTGGCGGTGGGCGCCGTTCATCACCGTGGAGGCGACCGACACGATCTCGGCCCGCGGCAAGGCGAAGGAGGCCGACTTCATCCTCACCTCGGGGGAGATCGCGCGGGCGCTGGGTGACGTGGGCGTCCCGGTGCGGGTGATCGAGAACTTCACGTCCACGACCGAGATCGACGCCGCCCTGCGCGAGCTGTACGACATCTGAGACATCGAAGGAGATCAGGATGAACTGGCTGGTCGGCATCGCGGAGTTCCTCGTCAACGAGGTGCTGAGCGTCCCCGCGTTCCTCATCGGCATCATCACTGCGGTCGGGCTCGCCGCCATGCGCAAGACCGTCGGTCAGGTCGTCGGCGGGGCGCTCAAGGCGACGCTCGGGTTCCTGCTCATCGGGGCGGGCGCGACGCTCGTCACGGCGTCCCTGGGGCCGCTCGGCGTGATGATCCAGGGGGCGGCGGGCGCGCAGGGGGTCATCCCGACGAACGAGGCCATCGTGGGCATCGCCCAGGCCCAGTACGGGGCGCAGGTGGCGTGGCTGATGATCCTCGGGTTCGCGATCTCGCTCGTGCTCGCCCGGTTCACGCCGCTCAGCTACGTGTTTCTCACCGGCCACCACATCCTGTTCATGGCGACGCTGCTCACGATCGTGCTGTCGACCGCCGGGTACGCGCCCCCGGTCGTGGTCGGCTTCGGCGGCGTCCTGCTCGGCATCCTCATGGTGAGCCTGCCCGCGTTCGCGCACCCCTGGACGCGGCGCATCACCGGCGACGACTCCATCGCGATCGGCCATTTCGGCACGCTCGGCTACGTCGCGGCGGGCGCGACCGGACGCCTCGTCGGCGGCAAGAGCCGCTCGACGGAGGAGATGAAGGTGCCGGAGTCGCTCCGGTTCCTGCGCGACTCGATGGTCGCGACCGCCCTGTCGATGGTGCTGATGTACCTGGTCGTCGCCCTGATCTACCTGGCCCGCGCGGGCGAGGAGACGGCGTTCGCGGCCTTCGCGGCGTCCGGGGGCAACCCGTCGTCAAGCGTCGGCAACTACCTGATGTCGTCGGTGACCCAGGGCCTCCAGTTCGGCGTGGCCGTGGCCGTGATCCTGTTCGGCGTCCGGACGATCCTGGGCGAGCTCGTCCCCGCCTTCCAGGGCATCGCGGCCAAGGTCGTGCCCGGCGCGATCCCCGCGCTGGACGCCCCGATCGTCTTCCCCTACGCCCAGAACGCGGTCCTGATCGGCTTCCTGTGCAGCTTCGCCGGCGGGCTCATCGGCCTCGGCGTCCTGACCGTGGCTCTCGGGCCGGCCTTCGGCCTGGCCCTCATCCTGCCGGGCCTGGTGCCCCACTTCTTCACGGGCGGCGCGGCGGGCGTCTACGGCAACGCGACCGGCGGACGCCGCGGCGCCGCGCTGGGCGGGCTCGTCAACGGCCTGCTGATCACGTTCCTGCCGGCCCTGCTGCTGAAGGTGCTGGGCGCGTTCGGCGACGAGAACACGACGTTCGGGGACACGGACTTCAGCTGGTTCGGCATCCTCGTCGGGACGTCCGCGGGCCTCGGCGGCGGGGTGGGCCTCGTGCTCGTCGCGGTGATCGGCGCGGCGCTGCTGTTCGCGGCGATCCAGATGCAGCGGAAGGTCGTCGCGACCGGGTGGGACCCGGCGCCCGGACGCGAGAGTCCCGCCGCGTCGGGTCCCGAGCCCGGGCCGGGAGACGAGGCGTCCGGCTCCGCGAAGCGGTACGCCAAGATCCCGCCGCCGGCGGGCGCGCCGGTTCCCCCGCCGCCGCCCGAGGGGTAGCCGGACGCCGCGTCCGGCCCGGCGCTGGGCCGCGTCCGTGCAAGAGTGAACGTATGCGCCCCCTGCGACAGAACCCTTGTCAGAGCAAGTGCGACTGGACGCCCACCGGCGAGGTGATCGGCGACGACCTCGTCTTCGCGTGCGCCGGCTGCGGCAGCGAATGGACCCGCCAGCAGGGGTGGACGCCCCGCAACCTGGACGGGTCGATCGCGGACGCCGTCGCCCACGAGGTCACCCGTCCGTGAACACCGTCAGGGGTGGTCGTGTGGGTGGCGTCCGCTAGGCTCGATCGAGATGGAAGGACCGAGATGACCGAAGTGAGCACCGCCCCCACGCCCGCCCCGAAGGAGCGCAACGCGTTCACCGAGAAGTTCAGCACCGGCGAGTTGACCCCCCTGCCCGATCGGTACCGGCTCGTCGTGTCCGACATGTGCCCCATGTCGCACCACGCGCTCATCGCGCGCAACCTGCTCGGCCTCGACGAGGTCATCAGCCTCGGCCGGGTGGACGCGGTCCGCGCCGAGCGCGGCTGGCAGTTCTCGCTGGATCCCGAGGGCGTCGACCCGGTGCTCGGCATCCGGTACCTGTCGGAGGCGTACTTCGCGACCTCGCCGGGCTACGACGGCCGCGTGACCGTGCCGGCCCTCGTCGACACCGAGTCGGGCAAGATCGTGAACAACGACGAGCAGTTCCTCGCGAACGAGTTCGAGGCGGGCTGGACGCCGTACCACTCCGCGACCGCGCCGAACCTGTACCCCGAGCCGCTGCGCAAAGACATCGACAAGCTCAACAAGGTGCTGCTCACCGAGATCAACGACGGCGTCTTCCAGATCCGCGAGGCCGAGACGCAGGCCGTCTACGACGCCGCGTTCGACAAGCTCTTCGCCCGGCTCGACGACCTGGAGGAGCATCTGGGCCAGACCCGCTACCTCATGGGCGACGACATCACCGATCCCGACATCTTCCTGTTCGCGCTGCTGGTGCGGTTCGACATCGCGTACAACTCGGTGTTCGGCATCAACCGCAGCCGCCTCGCCGACTTCCCGAACCTGTGGGAGTACGCGCGCGACCTCTACCAGCAGCCGCAGTTCGGCACGACGACCGACTTCGACGCGATCAAGCGCGGGTACGTCCTGTGGAACCGCGCGCAGAACCCGCACGGCATCCTCCCCAAGGGGCCCGACACGTCCGGGTGGGGCGCGCCGAGCAAACGCAACCAGACCCTGCGAACGCACCACGTGGGGCGCTGACCCGCAAGCCCCGGGGCTGTCTCCGGGGCCACAAGGAGAAACACACCATGATGCGACAGCTCATCACCAACCCCTGCCAGGACGCCTGCGGCGAGATCACCACGGACCGCTCCGTCGAGGGGGCCCCGGTCTACCGCTGCCCCGGCTGCGACTCCGAGTGGATCGAGCTCAACGAGCGCACCAAGCCGGCGCCCCGGCCCGAGCGCGAGGCGTCCGGGCGGCGGGGCTGAGGGGCCGGCCCCTCAGTTCTGCACGGTGAACGCGTAGGTACTGCGCGTCCGGCGGTCGGCGGCGACGACGTCGACCGTGATCCGTTGTCCCGGGCGGACGCGGAGGCTTCGGGAGGCGCCCTGCCGCAGCGGCACCCCGTTGACCCTCATCGCCGAGATGCGGTTCGACATCGCCGTGGGCTTGATCGTGAGGCGTCGGACGCCCCGCGGCACCGTCACCGCGTAGGCGTAGGTCCACGGGTCGAACTTGTTCGGGATCTTGTTCGGGACGCCGTTGGCCGGGGCCGCCCAGTACACGTCGACGCCGACGAGCGTCCCGCCGACGAACTCCACGTTCGACAGCACCGAGTACCGGCGGTGGACCCCCGGGGCGTTGTAGTCGATCGCGACGCCGCTCGGGAAGGCGTCGGTCGGCGCGCTCAGGTAGTCGACCGGCTGGTCCCACCCGCTGCCGAGCGGGTTGGCGATCGCCATCCAGTCGCGGTCGCGCCACATGTCGCCGATCTTGCTCATGCGCGAGTTCTTCACGGGCCCGGTGGGGTTGCCCACGATGCCGCCCCGGATCGAGGGCTCGGTGACGTCGCCGTCGTCGATGAGCCGCTGGAAGCAGCCCACGAAGTTGTCGACGCACGCCATCGTGACGGCGGCGTCCTGATGGGCGTTGGTCACGGCGGTCACCTCGCCGCACCGCGCCCGGTAGCCGGCGAGGAGCTGCTGCTGCAGCGAGAGGAAGAGGTCGGCCTTCACCCCGTTGTACTGCGTCGTGTCGGCCGTGTAGGGGCGGTTGCAGCCGAAGTGATCGGAGCAATAGACCCATCCGGTCTGGTTCACCAGCACGGTCATGAGCCCGTTGGTGTGGCCGGGCGCGTGGAAGAGGGACACCTGCACGTTCCCGAGATCCAGTTGGTGACCGTCGGACGCGGCGACCGCTGCGCGGCCGGCCGCCTGCCAGTCGGGGCGCGTCGACGCGATCAGGGCCGCCTTCTCGATCGCGGCCGCGTACAGCGTCACCCCGGCGGAGGTGAAGTTGTAGATCTGCTCCGCGTGGTCGGGGTGGGCGTGGCCGACCACGACGTCGTACGGCTTGCTGGCCAGCGAGTCGACGAACGTCTTCAGGTTCGCTCGCTCGTAGCTGTACTCGCCGGCGTCGACGAGGACGCCGCGCTCGCTGCCCTCCAGGTAGTAGACGTTCGCCTGGTAGTACTCGGCCGGGTTGTTGATCTTCCAGACGGCCGGGCTCGTCGCCGTCGGCTCGTGAATCTGAGTCGCCCGGAAGGCCCCCGTCCGCGGCCGCAGGATGGTCCAGGAGAACTCGCGCGGGGCGCTGGTCTGCAGGCCGTCTTTCAGCGCGACCGTCTTCAGCCGGTAGAAGCGGGAGTCGACGGCCGAGCCCAGCGGGTTCACGAACTGCAGCACGCCGTTTCGCCGCAGGTCGAACGTCGGGGAGGCTGCGGTGGGGTCGGCGGGCTCCGACCCGTCGAACGTGAACTCGTACCGGATCGTCGCCCCCGCCGTGGGGGTCGTGATCGTGATGTAGCGCCGGGGCGCCGTCGTGCCGGGCTTGCACATCACCTGGGCGGGCGCGACGACCGCGGCGGCGAGGCGCCGGAGGGCGTCCTCGGCCTGCCGCCGGCTCACCCGAGCCGATGCCCCGTGGCGACGGCCGGCCGCCGGGGCGAGGAGGCCGGCGTCCCGCAGCGCCTGGACGCCGGGCCCACCCGCCGCGGCGAGCGTCGCGAGGCCGGCGGCGTCCAGGGTGGGGCGTCCGTCCGACGACGGGCTGAGGAACGCCCGCGCCAGCCAGAGGGCGGCGTCCTCGGGCGAGACGGGCCGGTCGGGGTGGAACACGCCGTCGGCGCCGTCGAGCACCCGCTCTTCGAGGGCGGTTTCCACCTCCTTCGCGTAGCGCGTGCGGCCGACCGCCACGTCGCGGTAGGTCGGCTGCGGGGCCTTGTAGGGGTCGAGGTACTCCGAGGAGTGCACCCAGTCGAAGTGGCGGGCGATCAGCGCGGCCATGCCCGCCCGGGTCACCGCGTCGTCGCCCCCGG
>NZ_JBDHZL010000091.1:0-10612 GCF_039811905.1 Nigerium sp.
GGTTGTCGACGCGAGACCCAGCACCGTCGACGGGCCACACTTGACCCTCCCGTTGCCGGAGGCCCCACGGTGGACGTAGCGCAGCCCACCCGGGCGGCACCCCCGAGAGGAGACGACCCATGATGACCATCGGCGAGTTCGCGTTGCACAGCGGCCTCAGCGTGAAGGCCCTCCGCTTCTACGACGAACGCGCGCTGCTGCCGGCCGCGCACATCGACCCGCAGTCCGGCTACCGGCACTACCGCACCGACCAACTGCGGGACGCCGTGACGATCCGCGTCCTGCGTGCGGCGGGGATGCCCCTGGACCTGGTCGGCCAGGCGCTCGCCGAGCCCGACCGGCTCGACGCGCTCCTCGACGAGCATCGCCGCGCCCTCGCGGCCCGGCGCGACCTCGAGGACCGCGGCCTCGCGCTCACCGCCCGCCTGGGCGACTGGCAGCACGGCGCCGATGTGGCCGTCCGCGACGCCGAGCCCGTCTACTGGGCGGGCGCCCGCCGGACGCTCGACGTCTCGGACGACGTCACCGACGACGCCGACGACTGGGGCAACACCACGCTCGAGGCGCTCGGCCAGGCGCTCTTCGCCGCGGGGCACCGGCCCCTCCCCCTCTGGTGGACGACGATGCGTCAGGGTCCCTCCCCGGCGCAGGTCGACGTGCTGATGTGCTTCGCGACCGCTGAGCCCGTGGGCGCCGAGGTCGCGCTTCCCGGCGAGCAGATCGAGACCGGGCGCCTGCCGCGGCGGCGCGAGGCCTGGGTCCGCCGGACGTTCGCACAACTCGAGGGCGACCTCCTCGACGACACCCCCGGCGGCCGGCTGCCCGACCCGGCGGTCATCGCACTCCTCGCCTACGCCGAGAGCGCAGGCCAGGACGACCCGTGGGAGCTCCGCCAGATCGGCGTCCCGGACGCCTCCGGCCAGCCCGTCGGAATGGACCTCGCCTTCACCCTCCCGGACGCCTGACCCGAGCCGCCGGCCGCGTTCCCCGTGCCAGCAGCCCGGTCATCGGCGCGGTCCACAGGTCGTGGCCGGCGGCGCCCCACCCCTCCAGCAGGGCGTTCGCCGCGAGGAACCCCGTGGTCGCGGCCCGTTCCATGAGCGCCACCGGGTAGTCGCACCGGACCCAATCGCCCGCGAGCATCAGCTGCGGCGAGGGCGTCCGGACGCCCGCCCGGGCGGCCCACGGGTCGGTGCCGCTCAGCGGGCAGTCGTCCCGGACGAGCACCTCCCGCGCGATCACCCCCGCGGACGTCGTCTCCGGATAGACCGCGTGCAACTGCTCCTCCAACTCCCGCACCACCGTCTCGGACGCCGCGGCGTCCCCCAGGACGCCCGGGTCGCACGCGTACGCGTGCAGCTCGACGACCGACCCGCGCTGCCCGGACGCCCACGCCGAGGCGCCCGCCTCGAACCGCTCCAACACGGAGACGTTGTCCAGGCGTCCGTAGCCCGACGTCCCGAGGAACGCGGGCCGGTCCGGCGCCACGAGGCGGTCCAGCCACAGCCGGACCACCACGAACGGCGGCGCGTTCCGGGCGGCGGCCACGGCGTCCTGCCAGGCGGAGAAGCCGGGCGCCTCCACGGCGTCCAGGCCGGCGACGATCCCGCGCGCGGCGCGCGGGTCGGCGGCGAGCACGACGGCGTCCACGGGCTCGACGGAGCCGTCCACGCTGATCGAGGCGCGCTCGCCGCCCAGCGCGACGCCGTCCACCCTCGCACCGGTGACGATCTCGACGCCGAGGCGTCCGAGGTAGTCGCCCAGCGGCGCCCACAACGCGGAGTCGTAGTCGTCGCGGGGCACGTCGAACAGCAGCCCCTCGGCCGAGCCGATGAAGTAGGAGTGGAACATCGCGACCATCTCCCCGGCGCCGAACTCGCGCGGATCGGCGAAGAAGGAGCGCGCGAACACCTCCAGGGCCAGGTCGCGCGCGCCCGCGGGGAAGCGCAGCCGATCGAGGAACGCGGCCGCCGATTCCCCGTCGTAGCGGGCGTACGTCTCGGGGAAGCGGACCCGCATCAGCTCCAGCGCGGCGGGCACGTTCACCCTGGCCAGCGCCGCCGGCGTGAACGCGGGATTGCGCTGCACGAACCGGAGCACCGACCACGGGGGCGTCCGGGGGAGGCCGGCGAACGAGTCGCGCGGACCGTCCGGACGCTGCAGCGGGTAATCCGCGACGGGCGTCAGCATGCGCAGCTCCGGATCGACGCGCCGCAGCAGCGCCCGCAGGTTGTAGTACTGCCGAAAGAACGCGTGGAACCCGCGGCTCATCGTCCGGCCGTCGGGCAGCGGCCACGCGGCGACCCGGCCGCCGAGGCGTCCGGTGGACTCCACGAGCGTCACCGCGACCCCACGCTCCGCGAGCGCGGTCGCGGCCGCCAGGCCCGCGATGCCGCCGCCGACGACGGCGACGCGTCGTCCGCGGGCGTGCGCCGCTCCGGGACGCCCCCGGTGCCGGACCGCGCGCCGGTCCCTCCCCGGCCGGTTCTCGCTCATCCCGCCGCTCATGACGCCACCCCGCTCCGCCGCTGCTCACGACGTCGGCCCTCGTCGCAGCCCTGTTCTTCGGTGCGCTCGCCCGGCCCACCCGGACGCCGGCCCAGCCGCACCCACACCAGCATCGTCAGCGTGACCATGGCCCAGCCGAAGCCGAAGTCTTCGACGGGGATGTCCCACGGGATCCGGACGCCCGACGTCTGCGCCGGGTTGTAGAGCACGATCGGGTCGCTCAGCTTGGTGAGCCACCCGTCGACGAGGACCTGAAAGAACACGACCATCGCGATCGAAATCCAGTACTGCGCGGTGCGGAAGAGGCCGGTGCGCAGCACGAACAGTTCCAGCGCGGCGACGGCCGCGACGGCCAGCACCGTCAGCGCGGTGTACTCCGGGACGCCGAACTCAGGCACGCTCCTCCTCCTGCACCCGGTTCTTCCCCCGCACGCGCCCGAGCACGAACCCCACGCCCTCGTAGGTCAGCAGCCCGCACACCGGGATGACGAGGAAGAACACCAACTCCTCCAGCGGCATCGGCCCCAGCATGAAGCCGGTGGTGAACCGCGGGCTGTACGTCCAGTGGTCGCGCACGATGCCGAGCACGTCCCACGCCACGAAGAGGGCGACCGTCGGCAGCAGCGCGAGCGCCAGCCGCACCGGACGCCGGTACACCCGCGCCCGCAGCACGAACTCCAGCGGCAGCGTGATGGCCACGCAGGCGGCCATCAGCAGGAGGTATTGAAAGCGGTCGTCCACTTCAGCGGCCCGGACGCCGGGTCACACCTCGACGGTGCCGTGCGCGCCGCCGTCCGGACGCTCACCCGTCACCGCCGCCTTCGCGACCCGGATCGCCTGCGCGACGCTGTTGCCGCCGTCCCAGTACTCCCCCGACGCGATCGTCACGGTCAGGACGACGTTGTTGGGGTCGTCGACCTCGCCCGCGAAGGCCTCGTTAAGCTTGCTCCACAGCTCCCGCTTCTTGGCCGGGTCGCGCTCCACCGAGCCGGTCCCCGCGAGCGAGACGTAGGTGTTGCCGTCCATGAACGAGAGGTTCACCGCGCGCCCGTCGGACTGCTCGGCCGCGTCGTTGCTCGCCTGCGTGATGAAGCGGGCGTCCCAGCCGTCGAGCTCCTGGATCGTCATCGGCCGGCTGACAAGCTTCGATCCGTCCACCGTCGACGTCGTCAGCATCACGAACCGCTGGCCCTCGATCAGCGTGCGCAGTGCGTCGGTGTGGTCCTGCTGCTCGGCCATGGGGCCCCTTTCGTCGCGTGGCCTCCCACCCTAGGGGTTCGACAAAGCTTGGACAACGGCCCCTTGGGGTGGTCGCGCTCCTCCGCTCACCCCTCCCCGGACGCCTCGCGCGCCGGCCGTCCGAACGACAGCTCGAACCCGCGCAGGGTGTAGCCGGCGACAAGGTCGTCCCAGCCGAGCGCGGGCTCGGCGACGATGCGAGGCTCCCGGTCCAGCAGCCGGGTGAGCAGCACCTCGGTCTCGGCGATGGCCAGCGGCTGCCCGGGGCAGCGGTGGGCCCCGTCGCCGAACGTCAGGACGGCCTCGTTGACCCCCGACGGCAGCGGGCGCCCCGGACGCACGTCGAGCGCGTCCTCCCCGACCGCCCGCTCGTCGGCGTTGGTGTCCCGGACGCACACGTCGACCAGGTCGCCCTCCTCCACCCGCCAGCGACGGCCGGCGTCCGTGATCTCGAACGCCGCGGACGCCCGCCGGTACAAATGCCCGACGACCGGCTCCAGCCGGATGATCTCGTTCAGGATCGCGTACCGCTCGCGGACCCCGGCGGCCCGGAACCGCTCGCGCAACCCGTCGTCAGCGAGCAGGTGCCAGGCGGCCATCGTGATGAACTCCCGCGTCGTGACCATGCCGGCCGTGCCGTAGGTGACGCACTCGACGAGGATGTCGAGGTCGGTGTACCCCTCGCCGATCAGGTGGCTGACGATGTCGTCGGCCGGCGCGCGGCGGCGCCGGCGGATCGCCGGCCGGACGTCCGCCGCATAGAAGCGCGCGATCGGCAGCAGCCCGTTCGCGGCGGCGCGCGCCCACTGCTGGGGCGTCCGGCCCAGATTTGGCTGCGTGATGTCGAACGGCGGCTGCCGGAAGAACGTCACCAGCCGCCGCGCCATCCGCGGCACGGACGACTCCGTGAGCCCGACGATCCGCGAGGTCACCTCGACCGAGTACAGCAGCGCGAGGTCGTCCAGGCGGACGCCGCCGGCGGCGTCCGCCCTGCTCAGCAGCGCATCCGCGGACGCGGCCATCGCTTCTCCGTACCGCTCGGCGACGACCGCGGGCGCGAAGAACCGGGCGACCTTGGAGCGCTGTTCGTCGTGCAGCGGTCCATCCGACATGAGGATCGGGTGGTGTTTCAGCCACCCCTTCGGGACGTACTCGGCCGTGAACCCCGCCTGCCGCGTCTCGCCCCGCGCCCTCAGGACGCCCCGCGCCGCCTCCAGCGACCGGACCCGCCACACCCGGCCGGACCGCTCCACCCTCGGCCCTCCGGACTCCCCCGGACGCCTCGCCCGCCGCCCCACCGCGCCCCCTTCAACGTTTCTACCTGACGTTCTCCACACTAGGGTGTGGGTTTCGTCACACGCCCCCGGACGCCGCGGGCGGCCCAGCACCACGGGCGGGACGTCCCAACGAGAAGCCCATCACGCCGGCCGTCGACCAGGATCGGAACGGCGCCCCCGGCAGGATTCGAACCTGCGCACGACGGATTAGAAGGCCGCTGCTCTATCCCCTGAGCTACGGGGGCCGTCGCCGCATACTGTAACCCGCTGCCGGGCTGCCCGTGGACGCCCGGCCCACCGGCGGTCGCTCCCCCACCCGACGCCGTCGCGCGCCTCAAGAGAGACGCCCACAAACCCAGGACGCCGCCGGCGTCGGCCGACGGCGTCCCTACAAATGAAGAATGACCCGGGCTCAGTCGCCCGCCGCGTCCCTCCCCCGCCGGACGATCAGCGGGTCGGGGTCGTACACCACGGAGTTGTCGCGGCCCTCGTACTCGAACTGGTTGAGGAAGGCGCGCATCGCGTTCAGCCGGGCGCGCTTCTTGTCGTTGCTGCGGATCGTGATCCACGGCGCCTCGTCGGTGTCCGTGCCGGCGATCATCGCTTCTTTGGCCTCGGTGTAGGCCTCCCACCGGTCGAGCGATTCAAGATCCATCGGCGACAGCTTCCACCGCCGCACAGGGTCGATCTGCCGGATCGCGAAGCGCGTGCGCTGCTCGCGCTGCGTCACCGAGAACCAAAATTTCGTGAGATGCGTGCCGGAGTCGATGATCATCTTCTCGAACTCGGGCGTCTGCCGCATGAACTCGTCGTACTGCTCCTGCGTGCAAAAACCCATCACCCGCTCGACGCCGGCCCGGTTGTACCAGGAGCGGTCGAAGAGCACCATCTCGCCCGCGGTCGGGAAGTGCTGGATGTAGCGCTGGTAGTACCACTGCCCGGCCTCGGTCTCGGTCGGCTTGTTCAGCGCGACCACGCGCGCGGCGCGCGGGTTGAGGTGCTCGGTGAAGCGCTTGATCGTGCCGCCCTTGCCGGCGGCGTCCCGACCCTCGAAGAGAATGATGTGCCGGACGCCGTGATCCTGCCCCCAGTACTGCAGCTTCAGCAGTTCGACCTGCAGCCGGTACTTCTCGCGCTCGTATTCGCCGCGCCCGAGCCGCTCGTCGTACGGGTAATCCTCCCGCCACGTCTCGACCGCCCGGCCGCCCGGATCGATGAGCTCAGGGTCGGGGCCCTCGGTGTCGGTGACGGTGTACCCCTGGTTCACCAGCTTGTCGATGAACTCGCGCAGGTTTTCCCGCTGTTGGGGAGCATCCTCCAGCATTTCGCTGATGTCATGCGCGTCCACGGACGACCTCTCTTCTTCCACGAATCCCTCCCCACCTTAGCGGCCCGAGGACGTCGGAAACGAGGGTCGCGGAGGCGGCGCGGCGGTCCAGGTCCGGTGAACGTACAGTAAGCACGTGAACGAACGACTGGTGTGGATCGACTGCGAGATGACGGGCCTCGATTTGGAGCGCGACGCGCTCGTCGAGGTGGCGGCCCTGGTGACGGACGCCGAGCTGAACGTGCTGGGCGACGGCGTCGACGTCATCATCAAACCCAGCGACGAGGCGATGGCCCAGATGGGCGACTTCGTCCGCACGATGCACACGAACTCGGGCCTGTTGCCCCTGCTCGCCGACGGGCTCACGATGGACGACGCCGAGCAGCGCGTGCTCGCCTACATCCGCGAATACGTGCCCACCGCGCGGCAGGCGCCGCTGGCCGGCAACACGATCGGCACCGACCGCGCCTTCCTCGCCCGCGACATGCCCGCGCTCGAGGGCCACGTGCACTACCGCAACGTCGACGTCTCCTCGCTGAAGGAACTCGCCCGTCGCTGGTACCCCCGCGTCTACTTCAACGCTCCTGCCAAGTCGGGCAACCACCGCGCGCTCGCCGACATCCAAGAGTCCATCGAAGAGCTCCGCTACTACCGCGAGGCGCTCTTCGTCGACCAGCCCGGCCCGACGGTGGCCGAACTGCAGAGCATCGCCCAGCGCCATCAGGGCGCGCTCACCGGCCACCGCGTGGCCGAGCCGACCACGGCGTCCACCGCCACCGACGCGCCGAGCGCGGGCTAGCCGCAGCCCGGCGCGCCGACCCCCCGACCGTGCCGGCCGGGGGCCTGGGACGCCTTAGCTCGCCGCCCCGTCGGCGATGCGCGCGACGATCATCGACAGCGACACCGCGCCCGGGTCGGGCGTGCCGACGCTCTTCTGCCCCAGCGGACGCGCCCGCCCCAGCTTGGCCGCGAAGTCCTTCGTCGTCTCGGCGCCCCGGTTCGCCTCCTCGGACGCCGCCCGCCACGCCGCGGACGCATCGCCGCCGTCGACGGCGGCCTCGAACGCCTCCACGAACGGGACGAGGGCGTCCACCAGCGTCTTGTCGCCCACGGACGCCCCGCCGAGCCTGATCGCCGCCTCCAGCGCGGCGCGCGCGGCCTGGGCCTGCGTGGCGAGGTCGACCCCGTCGGAGTCGCCGACGGTGTTGCCGACCGCGGTCAGCATCGCGCCCCACAGCGCCCCCGACGTGCCGCCCGCCCGGTCGGACCACGAGTCGCCCGCCCCGACCAGTAGCGTCTGCGCGCCCGCCCCCTCGCCGAGCAGCCGCTGCGCGGTCTCGGCCGCGGCGTGCGAGCCCCGCGCCATGCCGACGCCGTGATCGCCGTCGCCGGCCACGGCGTCCAGGTCGCCCAGCTTCTTCTCGTTCTCCTTCAGCAGGGCCGCGACGTCGGCGAGCGCCTCGGCGAGTCGCGCCGCGACCGCCTGCGACACCTCGGACCCGGGCTGCTCGACGCCCACCTGCGGACGCTCGTTGTTCAACTCGGTCGTGTCGGCCTCGGCCTCGGTCACCGAGCCCCGGCGGTAGGCGGGCGTGTCGCAGGGGGCGAACCAGAGCGGCTCGATCACGTCGTCGAGCCACAGCAGCGTGAGCGACAGGCCGTTCATGTCGAGCGACGTCACGAACTCGCCGACCTCGCCCTCCACGATCTCGATGCCGGCCTCCCCCAGCGCCCGGGCGACGCCGCGGTAGACGATGAACAGGTCTTCATACGGGGCCGAGCCGAGCCCGTTCAGCAGGGCGACGACCCGGCTGCCCGACTCGTCGGGACGGTCGCCGAGCAGCCCCTCCACCAGCATCTCGGCGATCTCGTCGGCCGTGCCGAGCGGCTTGGAGTCGATGCCCGGCTCGCCATGGATGCCGAGGCCGATGCCCATCGTGCCCGGCTCGACGTGGAACAGGGCGTCGTCGGCGCCGGGCAGCGTGCAGCCGTCGAACGCGACGCCGAAGCTGCGGCAGCGCTCGTTGGCGCGGTCGAAGATGGCGACCACCTCGTCGATCGGTTTGCCGGCCTCGCACGCCGCGGCCGTCACTTTGAACACGGGCAGGTCGCCCGCGATGCCGCGGCGACGCAGGTGCTCGTCGTGCGGCGCGGACGCGATGTCGTCGGTCACCAGCAGCGTGCGTGCGTCGATGCCCTCGGACGCCAACCGCTCGACCGCCTGGCCGAAGTGCAGCACGTCGCCCGCGTAGTTGCCGAAGCCGATCAGGATGCCGGCGCCGCGGTCGGCCGCCTTGCACACGCTGTAGGCCTGCGCCCCGGACGGCGACGCGAAGATGTTGCCCGCCACGGCGCCGTCGGCGAACCCGGGGCCCACCCAGCCGGCGAACGCCGGGTAGTGGCCCGAGCCGCCGCCGACGACCAGGGCGACCTTGCCCTGCGCGGTCTTGGTCGAGCGGACGACCCCGCCGTACACCGGCTTCACGTAGCGCGCGTTCGCCTGCGCGAACCCTTGGAGGGCCTCCTCGGCGTAGTTCACAGGATCGTCGTTGATCAGTCGAGCCATCGTTGGTTCTCCTCGTGATTGTTTGGGCACGTCACGGCCCTTTCTTGGGAGAGTATCCGGGGCCCCTGACAGTTTGGAACGCCCGGGGCGATGGTTGAATGGGGACGTCCTTCCGCGCCGATGCGGAGGGGTGGACGACCGTTCACGACCGAGGAGTTCCCATGCGCGCCGCCGTGTTCACCCGCCCCGGGCTGGTCGAGTTGACCGACCTGCCGACGCCGTCGGCGGGGCCCGGCGAGATCTTGTTGAAGGTGGAGGCGGCCACGCTGTGCGGCACCGACCTGCGCATCCGTTCGGGCGCGAAGTCGGCGGGCGTCGTCCCGGGGACGGTCATGGGCCACGAGATCGCCGGACGCATCGAGCAGGTCGGCGACGGCGTCGATGGGTACGACGTGGGCGCGCAGGCGACGGTCTCGATCGTGGTCGCCTGCGACCACTGTCCCCAGTGCCTGGCCGGGCTCGAGCACCTGTGCGACAACCTGAGGCTGTTCGGGTACGCGATCAACGGCGGGTTCGCCGAGTACGTGCTCGTGCCGGCGGACGTCGTCCGGCGGGGCAACGTCGTCCAGTGCTCCCGCGAGCTGCCGCCGACGCACCTCGCCCTGGCGGAGCCGCTGTCGTGCTGCCTCAACTCGTACCGCCAGTACCGGGTGGAGCCGGGCGACACCGTCGTCGTGCTGGGAGCCGGCCCGATCGGGCTGCTGCACCTGACGCTGGCGAAGCTCGGCGGGGCGCGGAACATCGTCGTCACGAACCGCTCGTCCGGACGCCGCGCCGTCGCCCAGCGCGTCGGCGCGACCCACGTGGTCGAGCCGGACGGCGTCCAGGCGGCCGTCGACGACGCGACCGGCGGACGCGGCGCCGACGTGGTGATCGTCTGCATCGGGGCGTCCGAGCTGGCGGACGTCGCGCTCCAACTCGCGCGTCCGGGCGGCCGGGTGAGCTACTTCGCCGGCTTCCCGAAGGGCTCGACGGCCGAGGTGGAGGTGAACCTCATCCACTACAAGGAACTGCACGTGACGGGCGGTTCGAACGCCCGCCGCGAAGACGTCGTCCGGGCGGTCAGCATCCTGGAGTCGGGCGCCATCGATGCCGACGCGATCGTCACGCACACCTTCCCGCTCGAGCAGATCGATGACGCCTACCAGGCCGTCGAAGACAAGCTGGGCGTCAAGATCGCCGTCGTCCCCTGACGCCGGCGTCTGCTGACGCCGGCTTTCACCATCGGACGCCTCCGCCCGGTGCGTGCGCCGGTCACGGGGGGCGGAGAGCGGGATGCCGGGTGACGGGTCCGGGCGGTCAGCGCGAACCGCCGCGGAGCGTCGACCGACGCGGGTGCGGCGAGGCGTCCGCAAAGCTGTGCGCACGGGATCCCTCATAACGCCGTTGCCACCAGGGACGCCGGATCCATCGCGCACTGGTTCGCGGGCATCGGGACGCCTGCGCGATCACCCAGGTGCCCGCGTCCGACGGCCACAGCGGGACTCGGGAGGCGTCCGGCGACCGACGACGCGGCGCCGGTTTCTCGAATCCGCGGACGACCCGGTATGCTGTCCTTCGCTGTTCGGGCTTTGACCCGGCGGCGATGGTGGGTATAGCTCAGTCGGTAGAGCGTCTGGTTGTGGTCCAGGATGTCGCGGGTTCGAATCCCGTTACTCACCCCAAACGGGTCAGGTGTGAACTTGCGACCAAGGG
>NZ_JBDHZL010000092.1:0-10601 GCF_039811905.1 Nigerium sp.
CGCACCGACGGCGGACGCGCCGAACGTGGTGTGGGCGGTGGACTTCCAGTTCGACGCCGACGAGCACGGACGATTGAGCAAGATCTGCTCGATCGTCGACGAGCACACCCGGGAGTGCATCGGCGGCCTCGTGGAGCGCTCGATTACCGCCGACCGGCTCACCGCCCACCTCGAGGACCTCGTCGCCGCCCGGGGCGCCCCGGCGGTGCTCAGGTCGGACAACGGGCCGGAGTTCATCAGCGAGGCGATGGCCGACTGGGCCGGCACCCGCACCGGCCTGTCCTACATCCCTCCGGGCTCGCCGTGGCGCAACGGGTACGTCGAGTCGTTCAACAGCCGGATCCGCGACGAGTGCCTCAACATCAACAGCTTCTACTCGCTGCTGCACGCACAGGTCATCATCGGCGACTGGAAGGACGAGTACAACCACCACCGCCGGCACTCCTCGCTCGGCTACCTAACCCCAGCCGAGTACGCTCGGCAGTGCACCCATCAAATGGAAACCGACGACTCACAGAACGTCCGGACCGAATGAAGGGGGCGGCTCACTACGCATCAGGCGAATCGCGACGGCGATGATGCCGAAGCACGTCAGCCACGCGCGCTTGCGACGTCCCTGAACGTCCGGATGGCCCTGCGGTCCCCGAGGCCCGAGAAGTGGGTGGTGAAGTTCGCGTTGCTGGCCTCCACGCTGCTGCGCCGTGAATTGGCGGCCAACCACTTACGGGTGCCGTAGAGGTAGCGCTGTCGCAGGTCGAGGTCGTCCTCGGGACCGAGGCTGGGCTGGGCGCTGCACGCGCACGGCTGGATGGCCTCGTCACGGTTCAACTGGCCGACCGAGGGGCACTCACCCCCGGGGTAACCCGGAGGCTCTCGGGCCGGTTGGCGCACGTCACCTTGCCCGAGGCTGCGGGGCCCCGGTACTGCTGGACGCCGCGCTCCCAGTCAGGCTGGCCCTTGGGCGAGAAGGCGTACGGCACGCGCTCCTCGTATCGGGCGGCGTGGACCGCGATCTCGTCAGCGGTCATGCCGATGGAGTAGTTGGGCAGGTCCCAAAGTCTCGGGCGTCCGTCCCACCCACACCTCCGGGAGTCGGAGCAGGGTGTCAGCGGACGCCGCTGCCTCAGCGGGCTCCGCTGAGTCCGAGTCCGTTGTGAGCGCCTTCCTGGAAGCCATGGAGCAGGCAGAGACGCCCTTCCCGCCCAAGAACGTCCCAGCCCTTCGCAAGGGCATCCAGGAGGCCCTGGAGACCTACGACGCCGGTCTCGTGCTCGTCGGTCTGGGCTGGTGGATGGCGGAGGGCTTCCATAGCCCGAGGCAGATCAGCGAGATGGTCTTCAAGGCTATGACCCAAGGTGGCCGTCCAGCGCCTGGCCAGACGGCTGCCGCCCTCGTTGCGGAGGGCCAGTGTCGCTACGCCGAGCGCGCATCCAAGCCCGATGCGACGCAGCAGAGGCGCGCCGCCTCGTTGCGCGCGATCCAGGAGTACGGCGGTGGTGCTGGATGAGCGAGAGCGGGTTGGGTGGCCGGCTGCTCGCCGGGCCCGCGAGTCTCAGAAATCCCGAAAGCCCATCTCCTAACATCCAGTAGAAGACCGTTACACATGAAGGCGAGCCAGACCTTGACCAAGCCAGACGCAGGATTCATCTGGAGCATCGCGGACATGCTCCGAGGGCCGTACCGACACAAGGAGTTCGGCACCGTCATCCTGCCGTTCACCGTGCTCGCTCGGTTCGATGCTGCCTTGTCCGACACGAAGGACGCGGTGCTCGCGGCGTCGGAGAAGTACGAGTCCTCGGCTCCGCTCATGCGCCACCAGATGCTCCGTCGCGCGTCGGGCCGGTCGTTCTACAACACCTCGCCCTTCAGTCTGACCAGTCTGGGTGATCCGGCCAACCTGGCCGCTAACCTCCTGAACTACGTCGAGGGGTTCAACGACGAGGTGCGGGAGGTCTTCGAGCGCTTCGACATGCCCAAGATCATCAGCGACCTGGACGAGCGGGAGCGCCTGACCGGCATCGTGCAGAAGTTCGCCGCCCTCGACGTCCATCCCGACCGGGTGTCCAACGCCGAGATGGGCGACGTCTTCGAGGAACTGATCCGGCGCTTCATGGAGTCGAGCAAGGACCTCGCGGGTGACTACTTCACCCCGCGTGAGGTGATCCGCCTCATGGTCTCCATCCTCTTCGCCCCCGACACCGAAGACCTGTCCGACCCGGCCCTCATCCGTCAGGTCTACGACCCCACCTGCGGCACAGGCGGCATGCTCTCCGAGGCCCACGCGTGGCTCGCGGAGCACAACGGGCAGGCGACCCTCAACCTGTTCGGGCAGGAGTTCAACCGCCAGTCCTTCGCCATGGCCAAGGCCGACCTCATCATCAAGGGGCAGGACTCCTCGCAAATCTACTTCGGGGACACCCTCCTGGACGACGGCCACGCGGCCAACACGTTCTCCTACTGCCTCGCCAACCCTCCGTTCGGTCAGGAGTGGAAGGTGCAGAAGCAGGCCGTCGAGCGGGAGCGCGAGCGCGACGGCGAGGAGGGGCGGTTCGCGGCTGGCCTGCCTAGCGTCAACGACGGAGCGATGCTCTTCCTACAGCACCTGGTCTCCAAGATGCGCCCGGCCTCGGCGGGGGGCGGGCGCGGGGCCATCGTCCTCAACGGTTCCCCTCTGTTCACGGGCGACGCAGGCTCGGGCCCGTCTGAGATCAGACGTCACCTGCTGGAGAACGACCTCGTGGACGCCATCATCGGCTTGCCGACGGACATGTTCTACAACACCGGCATCGCCACCTACATCTGGATTCTGGACAACGACAAGCCTGTCGAGCGGCAGGGCAAGGTGCAGTTGATCGACGCCACCGGCCAGTGGGTGAAGATGCGCAAGTCCATCGGCAGCAAGCGCCGCTACCTGTCCGAGGCCAACATCCAGACCATCGTGAGGCTCTACGGCGAGTACGAGGACGCCGACCCCGACGTGTCCAAGGTGATGCGCACGGCGGAGTTCGGCTACCGCACCATCACGGTCGAGCAGCCCCTGCGGCAGGTCTTCCAGGTGGACGCTGACCGCATCGAGGCCGCGATGACCCTGACCCCGATCAAGAAGTTGCAGGCCGAAGCCCGGCATCGACTGCGCGCGGCACTGGAGTCCCTCGACCAGGGCACCACATGGACGTCCAGCGCGGCGTTCGAGAAGGTGCTCGGGCCGGCCATGGGTGCACAGCAGGTCGGCCTGACGCCTGCCAACCGTCGTGCCCTCGTGGGGCCTTCGCAGAGTCCTCGCCCGAGGGTGAGTTGGTCAAGGGCAAGAAGGGGCAGCCCGAGCCGGACACCTCCCTGCGTGACACTGAGAACGTCCCGCTCACTGAGGACGTGAAGGCCTATGTCGAGCGCGAGGTGCTCCCGTGGGCTCCTGAGGCGTGGGTCGACGCGTCCAAGGAGAAGATCGGCTACGAGATTCCGTTCACTCGGGTCTTCTACAAGTACGTCCCGCCCCGTCCGCTGGCGGAGATCGACGCCGACGTTCAAGCCGCCATCGCCCGCGTCCAGGCGCTCTTCGCGGAGGTGAAGGCGTGACGAACTGGTCCGTGAAAGCGATCAAGCAAGTAGCAGAGGTCCGTCTCGGGAAAATGGTGCAGCCGAGCCCGACCTCCGACCTCCAGGTGGCGTCCGCGGGTTACCCGTGTCGGGGTTCCGGCCGATCGGGTGGCCGCGGGTTCGCGCCGTCGACCAGCCGAACGGCCTCAGGGTCCACGATCCTGTAGCCGCCCGTCAGGGAGATGGCGTGCGTGCCGGCCAGCCGGCCGAGCACGACCGCCTTGATGTCCTCGCGAGAGTACAGGGCACCGGAGGCTCCCACTTCGGTGAAGTCGGGTGCGATCTCGGCCTCGAAGGAGTCTTCGTCTCAGATGTAGTCCGGTTGGTCGAACAGGGACTCACGAGCGATGAGTTCGCGCGCTAGGTGGGAGGCGTCGTTCCAGACTTCGGCCATGAGCCCAGTCACGCAGGACGCGGAGGGAATCGCAGCGTGAGCGCCCGCGCACAGGCGGCACTGCGCGAGTGGAGTGCACCCCAGCGGACTTGACCTCAGATTCCCTCACTGGTGGCGTCCGCCGCGCCGCGGAGAAAGGCCAACTAGCTCAAAATCTCAAGCGCTGTGGAACGTCGGGCGGAGGGCCGCCCTGGCGGTCTGTCCCTTTCGAGGCGCCTCAAGGCGGGGAGTGCTCAACGCCCACGCGACACAGCCGGCTCCGAGCAGGAGTCCGTGAAGGATCCGCATCTGCGGGACGAGGAAGAACTGCGGTAGATAACTGGCCAACCCAAGGGCCATGACCGCGGTCGGCCACCGCCGGTCGCGTCCCAGTTCGGCGAGCACGGCGACCGCGAGCAGCACCAAACCTGACGCGAACATCACCATCTGCGGCACGCCGCCCCGGATAGCTGCCTGCCCAGCCATGATGTCGCCCCCCGTCGTGGCCAGCCCGTGAAGTCCAAAGGCTTCGGCGCCATAAAACGGTAGGACGAGCATCGTCCCGAGAGCCATCAGCAGCGCCGGTACCCGCCGGGTGGCTGCCACGGCGGACGCACTCAGGAGAATCCATGCGACCATCCCCACAAGGTGCGATGCCACCCAGAGCGGCGAGACGAACGCTGCGGTCATGCCATCGAGGCCACCTTGCTTATCACCCCATGGCCGCAGCAGCGGGAAAACTGCGAATGCGAGCCCCGCACCAACACCCGTCAACGCGCCGACATTGTGGAATCTCATCGTTCCTCCTTTAGTGAACGCTGTTCTCTGAGTCTGACGTTAACACAGAGAACACCGTTCGCCAAGTGCTAAGGTGTGACCGTGCCCACACCCGCACCTCGCCACGAGACATCGCGGACGCAGGCCAAGGCCGCAACACGTCAGCGAATCCTTGATGTCGCTCGTGCACATCTGGCGACCGAGGGGGCAGCCCAGCTCTCCATGCGCCGCATCGCCCACGACGTCGGAGTTGTGCCGTCTGCTCTGTACAAGCACGTTCCTACCCGGGACGCTCTTCTCACCGAGTTGATCAAGGACGCCTATCGCGGGCTGGCTGACCACCTCGACGCTGCCCCAGCCACCTGGACACGCCGAGCGCTGGCGCTGCGTGAGTGGGCCGTCGGCCACCCCCACGAGTTTCAGCTCATCTACGGCACGCCCGTCATCGGATACTCGGCACCCGCCGACACCATTCAGCCGGCTGCTCGCGTCCTCGATGGTTTTCTCGCTGTGATCGACGATCCGCCGGACGCAGAGCTACCCGAAGCTCTCGCGCGGCAACTCTGCCCGCTCGCCGAGACCACCCACCAGCCCGTCGGACGCATCGCAGCCGTGCTAGCGCGACTGAGTCAGCTCGTGGGCATGATCATGCTCGAGTTGGGTGGTCACTTCGTGGGCACACTCACCCCAGCCGATCACTTCTACGGTTGGGTTGTGTCGGACACCGTTTCCCAGCTTTCATCCGGTTCCGACCCCAGTGCCGCGTCCCCTGGCACGTAGTTCGGGAGTCATCGTGATGCGCCGTTCCCCTAGCGGTCGCGACGTTGCGCGCCCAGGGGGCTGGTGGGCACCGGTGGGCTCTCCGTCAGGGGTGTTCGAGGTCGTCTCTTTGGCTCCGCCGCAGCCCCGGCTCCTGGGGAAGCAAGAGATCTGTTGCAGTTGGCTCCCCGTCCCACTAGATTGATTTGCAATCAACTGTTTGCAGATGCGGAGGGATTCGTATGGACACCACCCCGACGGCAGACTTCGACGCCGGACGGATCACCCGGACGGTCCGGGTAGCCGCTTCCCAGCGGGAAACGTGGGCGGCATTGACCGATCCCGCCGCGATCGAGCAGTGGTGGGGGCACCCGGCGGTGTTCCCCGACGGTGTGCGGGAGGGGGCCGAAGGCACCTTCGAGTGGGTAGGGCATGGGCTGATGCCGATGCGCGTGGAGCGCTTCGACGAACCGCATCACTTCGATCTGCTCTGGGGTGACGTGGGAACCGACGCCCCCGGCGAGGACGCGTCGCTGGTCCAGTTCACCCTGGAACCCGAGGGCCCGGACCACACCTTGGTGACCGTCGTGGAATCCGGCTTCGACCGTTTGGAGACGGCTGACCGGCGCGCCGCGATGGAGGAGAACGTCAAGGGTTGGACCAACGTTCTCGACAGTTTCGTTGCCCACGTGGAGGGACAGTGATCGCCGACTCACCGGTTGCGCTGTGCGCCGCCCTCGCCGACGAAACCAGATGGAGCATCCTCTGCCTGGTCGGTCAGCGCGCCGCGTCGGCGTCCGAACTGGCTGAGAGCCTGCCCGTCAGCAGGCAGGCGATCGCCCACCATCTCGACATCCTGGCCCGGGCAGGGCTGGTCCGGGCGCACCGGCAGGGGCGCCAGCTGCGCTATCAAGCCCTGGGGGCACCGCTCTCCCGCCTAGCCCGTCACCTGGATGCCGTCGGCCAAGGCTGGGAACGGCGGCTGGATCGGTTGCGGATGGTGGCTGAGAGTGGCGTCCAGCAGCGCGACGAACGGGGGACCTGAACACACGCGTTCAACTCGGAATGGCAGCGAGGACCTCATGACCACCGCTCGGAGACGCGGTCGCGCCATCGCGCTTCTGCACTCCGCTCATTCGAAGCGACGCAGGGCCTGCAGTATGCGGGGGTCCTGATGGGTGAACCCGGCGTTCGGCTGTTGCTTGTCGAGGGCCGTGATGGCAGCCATGTCGTCGTCGGACAGGTCGAAACCGAAGACGTCGATGTTGGTGCGCAGACGCTCGGCGTGGGCGCTCTTCGCGACCGGGAGGCCCCGCGCTGGATCAGCCAGCGGATGATCACCTGCGGGACGCTCACGCCGTGCGCGTCCGCGATGGCGATGAGTGCGGGCTCCTCGCGGATCGCGGTGTTGCCCTGGTAGAAGTTCGAGACGCCGATCGCGCGGACGAGGCCGTCGGCCTGTGCCTGGGCCATGACCTCCCAGGCGCCGTAGTAGTCGTTGAACGGCTGGTGCATCAGGTAGAGGTCGAGGTAGTCGAGGCCCAGGTTGTCGAGCGAGATCTTCAGGACGTCCAGCGTTTTGGCGCGGCCGTGGTGGTTCTCCTTGTCAGGCTTCCGGGATGGTGAAGTCGAAGCTCTCCTTGCCGACCTGGCGAGGGTCGGGGCCGCCGCGCACGCCGGTGTCGAGCCCGTCGATGGAGGCGATCTCGTCGTCGGTGAGCCGGAAGTCGAACACGTTGAGGTTCTCGGCGATGCGCTGGGGCTTCACCGACTTCGGGATCACCTGGCGTCCCTCCTGCAGGTGCCACCGCAACATCACCTGCGCAGGGCTCTTGCCGCGCACCTTCGCATTGGCCCCGATCGTCGGGTCGTCCAGGGTCGAGCGACGATCGTCGCTGCCCCAGCCGGGGTAGAAGGTGATGCCGCCCAGCGGCGACCAGGCCTGGGTGACGATGCCCAGTTCGGCGTCCCTCGCCTGGACGTCGCGCTGCTGGAAGTACGGGTGCACCTCGATCTGGTTCACCGCCGGGGTGACGGTGGCCCGCTCCATCAACGCGTCGAGGTTCTCGACCATGAAGTTGGACACACCGATGGCGCGCACCCTGCCCTCATCGAGCAGAGACTCCAGGCCGCGGTAGGCCTCCAGCGTCGAGTCGAAGCTCAGCGGAGCCGGCTGGTGCAGGATCAGCAGGTCGATCTGGTCGAGGCCCAGCTTGGCCGACGCCTTCTCGAAGGCATGGCGGGTCTGCTCGAAGCCGTAGTCGGAGACCCAGACCTTGGTCTCGACGAAGACCTCGTCGCGGGCCAGGCCGGAGCGGCGGATGCCCTCGCCGACCTGCTTCTCGTTGCCGTAGGCCGCGGCCGTGTCGATGTGGCGGTAGCCGACGCGCAGCGCCTCGGCCACGGCATCGGCGGTGTCCTCCGGGCTGGACTGGAAGACGCCCAGCCCGAGGGAGGGCATCTCGACGCCGTTGTTCAGGGTCAGGAATTCCATGGTCATGTCCTTCCGAAAGTCTCGTGGAATGATTTAGGACTCGGCCGTGTCGGCGTTCTTGACCTGAATCGTGACGTCGAAGCCGAACTGCGTGGCCAGCTGGAAGTACAGGCGCATGTACATCTCGGAGCCGCGGGCCCCGGCGATGCCGCCCAGGTCGATGACCGACGTCTCCGGCCAGCCAAAGCTGGTGAGAATCTGGCTGGCCGTGGCCTTGGCGTCCGCGTCGTCACCGGCGACGAAGATCGTGTGCTCGCCAGGGATGCGCTCCGGGTGCACCATGACCTCGCAGAACACGGTGTTGAGCGTCTTGACGACCTTGGCACCCGGGAACTCGCGCTGGATCTGCTCGCCCAGGCTGTCGGTGTTGGCGACGGTGAGCATCGGCGGCATGCCCTGGCTCATGTCGAGCGGCAGGGCGACGTCGATGAGCACCTTGCCGGCCAGGTTCTCGGCGCCGACGCCTTGCAGTGCCTTGATGCTGTTCGCGCCGTTGCTGGCGTTCATCACCAGCTCGGCGAACGCTCCGGCTTCCGCCAGTTGCAGCAACCGGACATCGGGGTGCTCGGCAGCCCACTGCGCGTAGGGAGGGGTGCCGAGGGCGTCGTGCTCGGTGCGGGACATCGTGGCCTGCGGGTCACGGGTGCCGATCGCGACCTCGTGGCCAAGCCCTGCGAGGCGGGAGGCGAGCACGCAACCGACCATGCCAGTGCCGATGACTGCGATCTGCATGACTGCTCCTCAAGTTTCCAACGGATTCGTTGGAAGCGACTGTAGTAGTGTCCTGGACAGAAAGCAACACCAACGTTGGATTTGGGGATTGATGGCGTGGGACACCGAGGGCACCAAGAGGAAGATCCTGGACGCCGCGACCGCCGAGTTCGTCGCACGCGGCCCCGACGGGACGACCGTCGAGAAGATCGCGCGCGCGGCCGGCGTGAACAAGGAGCGCGTGTACAACTACTTCGGCGGCAAGCAGGGGCTCTTCGCCCGGGTGCTGGCCGAGCAGGTGACCACCGCTAGCGCGTCCGTGCCGATCCCGGCCGGCAGCCCCGAAGAGGTGGGCGAGTACGCGGGACGCCTGTTCGACTACCTCACCGAGCACCCCCAGCTGCTGCGCCTGCTGCAGTGGGAGGCGCTCACCGTTCCCGGCGAGGTCACCGACGAAGCCAAGCGCGCCGCCATGTACGCCGATCGGAGCGCCGAACTGGCCCACGGGCAGGCATCCGGGGTCCTCACCGACGCGTTCGAGGCGTCCGATCTCAACATCCTGATCCTGGGGATCGTCGGCTACTGGGGCCTCTTGCCGCAGGTGTCCCGCATGGTCACCGGCAGCACCGAGGTGGACGCCCGACCCCGACGCCGCGCAGCCGTCGTCGAGGCCGCCAGGAGGTTGGTGACGCCCTGACGTCACGAGTCGCGGCGTCCACGAGAAGAACAGCGGCGCTCTCTTGCGGCCCGGCCGGGCGTCGACTTCGCCAACAAACGGACGCGCAGCGAGATCATCGGCGCGGTATTCCCGAGGGGTCTTGCTTGCGGCGAGGCGGTGGCGAAGAACCGGTCGTCTTGAACAAGTCCACCCAGGCCTCCACGGGCAGGTCCTTCGGCAGCCCGGTAGCGTCCACGCCGTGCTGCCTCAGCCATGCCCGTGCAGCCTGGCTCGACGCCAGTGCTGTGGTGCGGGCAAGGATCTGTGCAAGCCCGCGGCCTGAACCGGTGTAGACGCGGTGAACCAGCTCTTGGAACTGGCGCCGCTGCCGCTGGGGCAGGAGCGGTTGCTGGCGGCGACGTACGCTGAGAATCGCGCCGTCGACTCCTGGGCGTGGGGTGAATGCACGGGCTGGGACGCGGCCATGCAGGGAGAACTCGAACCAGGGCGCCCATTGCGCAGTCATCATGGTTGCGCCACCAACGCCGGCTCTGCGCCGTGCGACCTCCCATTGCACGAGCAGGATTGCTTCTGTCCAGCCGGGTGCGTGCAGAATGCGCCGAAGCATGGCTGTGGTCTGATGGAACGGCAGGTTGCCGACCAGCACATGCGGCGACGTCGGTAGACGGTAGCTCAGGAAGTCGTCAGTGATGACGTTGACGTCCGACGGGAGGCGTTCGGTCAAGCGGCGTGCGAGCCGGGCGTCGATCTCGACGGCGGTGATTGGCCGGTTGAGGCGGGCCAGCGGGGTGGTGAGTGCTCCGTCGCCGGGTCCGATCTCGATGATCGGCCCCTTCGTGACGGCCACGAGCCGTGTGATCGCGGCGATGGTCAGGGGGTCAGTCAGGAAGTTCTGGCCGTGCTCATGTCGGCCATGTCGATAGGTAGGCACTGTTTGCTCCGTGGTTGTTGCGGAGCCGGGCACGCTGAAAAGGCCGCCCGGCCGTGATCACCGGAAGCGGGAGCAACAACGTGTGGAGGGTGCTCGCCGCCGTTAGCGGCTGCGCAGACGCAGCGAAGCAGTGCCGAAAACCAACATGCCGATCAGCCTAGGCCACCCGGTCGCGCCAAAGCGAGCCAATAGCCCGTCCTCAGACCGGGAACCCCGGCACCTGGACGGGGAGGCTCGACATCGCGGTGCCGAAGCCCCGTCAGGCAGCCGGTAGTCGCAG
>NZ_JBDHZL010000093.1:0-10544 GCF_039811905.1 Nigerium sp.
GACGCCGCGGCGGCCGCCACGCGCGCGGCCGAGGCGCGCCAGCAGATGGCGGAGGCATGGTCGGCGCACGCGGCGGCCCGGGCCGAGGCGGCCGGCTTGCAGGCCACGGTCACCGCGGCCACCGCGGAGCGCGACGTCGCGATCGCGCGTGCCGCCGAGCTGGCGGCCGACCGCGACGCGATGGTGAACCAGTTCAAGGTGCTCTCCAGCGAAACCCTCGAGGCGCAGTCGCGCCGGGCCGACGCGACCGCCGAGCAGCGGCTGCAGGCCACCGAGCAGTTGATGGCGCCGATCCGGGAGAGCCTGGCCGCGTTCAACACGCGCCTGGGCGAGGTCGAGCAGGCGCGGGTTCAGATGAGCACCGACCTGGCCGCGCAGGTGCGGGCCGTCCAGTTCACCGGCGAGCAGCTGCGGCGCGAGACCTCCGCGCTGTCCACCGCCCTGCGCAAGCCGCAGGTGCGTGGCGCGTGGGGCGAGATGCAGCTCAAGCGCGTCGTCGAGGTGAGCGGCATGCTCGAGCACTGCGACTTCGTGCAGCAGCAGACCACGACCACGAGCACCGACGCGCTGATCCGGCCCGACCTGAAGGTGATGCTGGGCGAGTCGAAGTTCGTCTACGTCGACTCGAAGGTGCCCCTGTCGGCATTCCTGGACGCCGAGGAGGCGGGCAACGACGCCGACCGCGACCGTTACCGGGCGCAGTTCGCGAAGAACGTCCGCTCGCACGTGGATCAGCTCGCCGGCAAGGGGTATTGGAAGGCGGATGCGGGCACGCCCGAGTTCGTCGTGCTGTTCATGCCGAACGAGGCGCTGGGCGCCGAAGCGCTCGCCCAGATCCCCGACCTGCACGACTACGCGGCCCGCAAGAACGTCATCGTGGCGACGCCGACCACGCTGATCGCGATGCTGCGGGCGGTCGCCTACGGGTGGAAGCAGGCGGCACTCGCCGAGTCCGCCGCCGAGGTGTTCACGCTCGGGCGCGAGCTCTACGACCGGCTCGGCACGATGGGCGGCCACTTCGACAAGATCGGCCGGGCGCTCAACTCGACCGTCAAGGCGTACAACACGACGCTCGGCTCCCTGGAGTCGCGGGTGTTCGTCACCGCGCGGCGGTTCCGCGACCTGAGCGTGACGGACGCCGAGCTGGCCGAGCTCTCCCCCAGCGACGAGCACGCCCGGTCGGTGACCGCGCCCGAGCTGACCGAGCGGGGTGAGTCGTCGACCGACCGGCGCGGCGAGGGCGGCGTCCGGGTTGACGACGAGCGAGCCGACCGCGCGCTGCCGCTTCCCGAGGCCGACGAGCTCAAGCGAGGCGAGCCGACGCTCGACGAGGTGACGGCGTCCACGACCGTGACCCGCCTCGGCCAGAGGGGCAGAATGGCCCGGTGAGCACCGACACGTCCGCCGCCACCCAGCCTGTCTCGGCCGCCTCGATCGACGAGGCGGCCGAGCGCATCCGCGCCGTCGTCTCCACGACCCCGCTGCAGCCGAACCAGCGGCTGTCGGCGGCGTCCGGGGCGAACATCTGGCTGAAGCGTGAAGACCTGCAGCCGGTGCGCTCGTACAAGATCCGCGGCGCGTACAACCTGATCGCCCAGCTCGACGAGGCCGAGCGGGAGGCGGGGGTGATCGCGGCGTCCGCGGGTAACCACGGGCAGGGCGTCGCGCTCGCCTGTGCGCAGTTGGGCATCCGGGGGCGCATCTTCGTGCCGAGCAACACCCCTCGCCAAAAGCGCGATCGCATGCGCGAACTGGGTGGTGCGCACATCGAGCTGATCATGACGGGCACCACGTACGACGAGGCGTCCCGGGCAGCGAAGCAGGCGGCCGCCGAGACCGGGGCGACCACCGTGTCGGCGTTCGACGACCCGCGCACGATCTCGGGGCAGGGCACCATCGCGCACGAGATCGTCGAGCAGTTGGGCTTCGCGCCCGACACCGTCGTGGTGCCGGTGGGCGGCGGCGGCCTGCTGTCGGGCTGCCTGACCTGGCTCGCCGAGCGCCACCCGGGCACGAAGGTCGTCGGGGTGGAGCCGTCGGGCGCCGCCTGCATGGCGGTCGCGCTCGAGGCCGGCGAGCCGCGCGAGTTGAAGAAGATCGACACGTTCGTCGACGGGGCGGCCGTCCGGCGGGCGGGCGATCTGACGTACTCGATCGTGTCGGCCTTCAACCCGCCGATGTACTCGGTGCCCGAGGGCCGCATCTGCAGCGAGATGCTGGCGCTCTACCAGACCGACGGCATCATCGCCGAGCCGGCGGGCGCGCTCGCGCCGGCGTCCCTGGGGCTGTACAAGCCCGCCCCGGGCGAGACGGTCGTCGCGATTCTGTCGGGGGGCAACAACGACCTGTCGCGCTACAGCGAGATCGCCGAACGGTCGCTGGTGTACGAGGGGCGCAAGCACTACTTCCTCGTGAACTTCCCCCAAGAGCCCGGCGCGCTGCGGCGCTTCCTCGACGAGGTGCTGGGGCCCGACGACGACATCACGCTGTTCGAGTACGTGAAGCGCTCCAACCGGGAGACCGGGCCGGCGCTGGTCGGCGTCGAGCTGGGCGACCCGGCTAACCTCGAGAGGCTGCTGGCACGCATGCAGTCCAGCCCCATCTCGGTCGAGGTCGTCTCGCCCGACAGCCCGTTCTACCGCTTCCTCGTGTAGGAGAACCCGATGCGCCTGTACGCGCGCCCGTCGTGGATGCTGATCCGCCAACTGATCGCCGACGCCTTCGTCGTGGCCTGGGGCCTGTTCTGGTGGTGGGCCGGGCGGCTCACCGACACGACGATCCGCGCGATCGCCGAGCCCAGCCGCCACGTGGCCGGGGCACTGCGGCAGATGCGCGACAACATCGGCGGCGCCGCGGGGCGCGTGGGCGAGATCCCGTACGTGGGCGGCGACGTCCGCGTCCCGTTCGACCGGCTGACCGGGGATGTGGACGGCATGATCGCCTCCGCCGACGGCCAGGTGCACGCCATCGAGAACGCGGCGACGCTCATGGGGTGGGTCACGTTCGCGCTGCCGCTGCTGCTGCTCATCATCATCTGGCTGCCGTGGCGGCTGCGGTTCGTGCGGCGCTCGTCCGCCACGCTGGCGCTGGTGCGCCAGACGACCGGCTCCGACCTGCTCGCGCTCCGGGCGCTGGCGACGCAGCCCATCTCCGAACTGCGGCGCATCGACCCCGACCCGGTGGGTGCGTGGCGGGTCGGGGACTCCGCGGCGATCACGGCGCTCGCCGACCTCGAGCTCGCGCGGGCAGGCGTCCGGAGGCCGCGGAGGCGTCGCGCCTCCCTGCGGTGAAACCCGGCGGGTCTAGAGTGCAGGGCCGTGGCCATCCCTGAACTTCCCCGCAGAAATCTTCTCCTGGCCGGCGTCGCCGGCGTGGCCGCGCTGGCCGCAGGCTGCGCGTCCCAAACCGGCTCGACCCGCTCGACCGGGCCGAGCATCGGGCCGGTCGCCGACCACGACCCTGTCTCGCCCGCGCCCAGCGCGGGCACCGCCGATCCGGCGGCCGAGGCGTCCCGTGCGACCGTGCCGGTGCTCTGCTACCACCAGATCCGCGCCTGGGCGGGCGGCGATTCGTCCTACAACAAGAACTCGCTGATCTGCCCGCCGGACAACTTCCGCCGGCAGCTCGACGGCATCAAGGACGCCGGCTTCACCACGATCACCCCGGACGCCTACCTCGCGCACCTGCGCACCAACGCGCCCCTGCCCGACAAGCCGGTCATGCTGAGCTTCGACGACGGCAAGGACAGCCAGCCCAACGTCGCGGCGCCCGAGCTGACCAAGCGCGGCATGACCGGAACGTTCTTCATCATGAGCGTCGTCATCGACAAGCCCGGCTGGATCACGTCGAAGCAGGTCGCCGACCTGGCCGCCGCGGGGCACACGGTCGGGTCGCACACGTACGACCACCACGACGTCCGCAAGTACGCGGGCAAGGACTGGGAGGAGCAATTCGTGAAACCGCGCGACGTGCTCCGGAAACTGTCGGGCCAGCCCGTCGAGACGTTCGCCTACCCCTATGGGGCGTGGAACGCGGCCGCGTTCCCGCACCTGGCCCAGGCCGGGTACACGACCGCCTACCAGCTCGGCGACAAGCCCGTCGACGCCGCGAACCCGCTGTTCACGCTGCGTCGCATCCTGGTCAACTCGCGCCTCGACGGCGCGGGCATCGTGGCCGAACTCACCAAGAAGCCCTGACCGGCGGAGCTGTGTGACGTTCTCCACACCAGAGTGTGGAGAACGTCAGGTAGAAACGCCCCCGGGTTAGGAGAGGGGCTGCGCGTCGGCCCAGTCGGCGAGGTCGACGCGAGGTCCGGTGAAGAACGGCGTCTCCTCGCGGACGTGCAGCCGCGCCTCCACGGCCCGCTGGGCCCGCATAGCGTCGGTGAGGCGGTGCAGCTCGTCGGCCTCGAAGGCGAGCAGCCACTCGTAGTCGCCGAGCGCGAACGCGGACGTCGTCGACCCGAGCACGTCGGGGTAGTCCTTCGCCGCCATCCCGTGCGTGCGCAGCATGTGGGAGCGCTTGGAGCTGTCCATGTAGTACCACTCGTAGCTCCGGACGAACGGGTACACCGTCAGCCAGGGCCGCGGCGCGATCCCCGAGAAGCAGGCCGGCGTGTGCGCCGAGTTGAACTCGGCCGGCCGGTGGACCCCCACGCAACTCCACACGGACGCCAGCCGCATCCCCAACTGGGTGCGGCGCAGCGCGTGGTAGGCCCGCTGCAGGTCCGCCGGGTCGTCGGCGAGCAGCCAGACCATGAGGTCGGCGTCCGCCCGGAAGCCCCCGATGTCGTACCAGCCGCGAATCGTCGCCCCGCTGGACGTCACCGCGGCGACCGCCTCCTCCACCCACTCGTGCCGCTCGGCGGCGACGGCGGGCAGGGGCGCGTCGAGCTCGAACACCGAGTACATGACGTAGTGGGTGGTGGCGTTGACGTCCTCGGGCGACACGTAGGTATCGCGCGGGTCGCCGCTGAACGGAGCGCCAGGGGTCTTGGCCTGAGTCATGAGGTCCTTTCGGAGCAGATGGTCGGTTGGGTGGGCCCGCCCGGACGCCCGCTGCCGCAGCAGGACGCCGGGCACAGGTACCGCTCGGACGCCGGCGCCTCGGCCTCACCACGGGCGACGGCGGCGCGCATGAGTAGCCGGTCGGCCAGCTCGGCCACGAACGCCCGGTCGGTGCCGGCCGTGGCGGCCCGCACATAGCTGAGCCCGAGCCGCTCGGCCGTCTCGGCGGCCTGCGTGTCGAGATCGTAGACGACCTCCATGTGGTCGTTCACGAAGCCGAACGGCACGGCGAGCACCCGGTTGACGCCTTGGGCCGCCAGCTCCTCCAGCCGGTCGTTCACGTCCGGCTCCAGCCACGGGATGTGCGGCGCGCCCGAGCGCGAGCAGTACGCGATCTCCCAGTCGGGCTCGAGCCCGGCCTCCTCGCGGACCCTGGCCATGATCCGCCGCGCCACGCGCGCGTGCTGGGCTGAGTAGGTTCCGTCGGCCCCGCCGGGGCCGGACGCGGCGTCCATCGCGCGGGGGATCGAGTGCGTGACGAAGAGCACCCGGACGCCGGAGCGCTCCTCCTCGTCCCACGCGCCGAGCGCGTTGGTGACCGCGCGCGCGTTCGCCCGGACGAACCCGAACGACTCCGCGTACGGCCCGATCTTGTCGAGCTGCAGGTCGACGCCGGCCTCGGCGAGGGCGTCCGCGAGGTTCTCCCGGTACTGCCGGCAGCTCGAGTAGCTGGCGTACGCGGCCGTCAGCAGCACGAGGACGCGGCGGGCGCCGGCGTCCGCGAGCTCGCGGAGCGTCTCGGCGAAGAAGGGGTGCCAGTTACGGTTGCCGATGACGACGGGGACGTCGACGCCGAGGCGTCCGAGCTCGGCGTGCAGGGCGGCCACGAGCTCGGCGTTGCGCTCGTTGATGGGCGACCGTCCGCCGAAGAGCTGGTAGTGGCCGGAGACCTCCACGAGCCGCTCGTCGGGGATGCCCCGGCCGGCGGTCGCGTTGCGCATGAACGGCAGGACGTCGTCGGGGCCATCGGGCCCCCCGTAGGAGGCCACCAGGATCGCGTCGTACGGCTCCAGCCCACCCACAGCGCCTCCTGTCACATGGCCTCCCGCCGACGGACGTCGCCGAGGTCGGTCAGGTCGAACCCGGTCACCGGGCACCGTTCGTCGTCGAGCCCGTCGGGCGAGATGACGCCCGCGTGCCCCGCGGCGGGCACCCGACCGAGGTCGGCCTGGATGCCGTACAGCTCGTTCAGCGCGGACAGGTACACCGCCTGGCGCCCCTCGACCGCCGCCTGACGAGCGCGGACGCTCGGCACATGCACGAGCCGGGCCGCGAGCCGGCGCAGGGCGTGGGCGGCCTCGTCGGCCGTCACCGGACGCCCCTGCGGCAGCCGGTCCACCTCGTCTTCCACCATGCCCGCGATGGTGTCGCGCAGCGCGACGACGGCCGGATCCATCTGCCGCCCCTTCAGTTTGACGATCAGGTCGTTCACCCCGGACGCCACGAGCTCCTGCGCCCGCCCGACCTCGCGGGCCGACGCGTCGGGCACGTGCCGCTGCACGAGCGGCAGGTCGACGAGGGTGACGCCCGCCAGCAGCCCGACGTGCTGCTCGACGTCGCGGCTGAGCGCGAGGTCGACGATCGGCAACTCGCGGCCCCCGCGGGTCGCCATCACGCCCGTCATGAGCGTGGTCGTGAGCGTCGGGACGCCGGTCCCCCGGCACGTCACCACGACGTCGGCCTGGGCGAGGGCGTCCTCCAGCGGGCCGCTGAGCGGCGTCACGGCGTGCGTGGACGCGAACAACTCGGCCCGGCCACTGCGCGAGTGGACGGCGATGTGGCGGCAGCCGCGCGCCTCCAACGCGGCGACGACGGCCCCAGCGTAGGCGCCGGTGCCGAGCAGCAGGACGCGGTCGTGCGCCCAGTCGCGCTGCAGCATGTCGAGGCCGACGGAGACGACCGAGCGGCCCGTCGCGGCGAGGTCGGTGAGGTGGGCGACGCGCCGCGACGTCCGCAGCGCCTGCTCGATGCTCTCGGTGAGCAGGTACGTCGCGGTGTGCTCGGCCTGCGCCTGCTTCAGCGCCCGGCGCAGCTGCCCGGCGATCTGCCGCTCCCCCACGACCATCGAGTCGAGGCCGGCGCCGACGCCGAACAGGTGCCAGAGCACCTCCGTGTGCGTCCGGACGCGCAGCGGCACCTCGGCCCAGCCGGGATCGCGCCCCTCGTGGCCCGCGGCGATCGCGGCGCGGACGAGCGCGCCCAGCGTCGCGAGGTCGCCCTCGGCGTCCAGATAGATCTCCACCCGATTACAGGTCGACACGACGACGGCGCCGTCGACGGCGCCGCCCGCCTCCACCAGGCGCCGGGCGAGGCCCGAGGTCGCCTGGGCGACACGTTCCACCTGCGACAAGCCATGTTCTTCGTGGTGGACGGAGTAGAGATGAAGTCCCACAGTGGCCCCCATTCAACCATCGCCGACAACGTACGGCACAATCGTCCGCGTGACGACGACAGTGCCGCCCCTGCTGGAAGCGCTCGCCGGGAGAAGGCCCCGACGCCTCCCGGTCTGGTTCATGCGCCAGGCCGGGCGATCGCTCCCCGAGTATCGCGCCGCCCGCGAGGGCCTCACGATGCTCGAATCGTGCCTGCGGCCCCAGGTGGCCGCGGAGATCACGGTACAGCCCGTCCGGCGCCACCGGGTGGACGCCGCCATCTTCTTCTCAGACATCATGGTGCCGCTGCGGCTGGCCGGCGTGGCCGTCGAGATCAGCCCCGGCATCGGTCCGGTCTTCGAGAAACCCGTCCGCAGCGCGGACGACGTCCGCGAGCTGGTCGCGCACGAGCCCGGCGACCCGCAGCCGGTCGTCGAGGCCGTCCGGCTGGCGCGGGCCGAGCTGGACGGCGTCCCCTCCGGCGACGCCTCCTGGACGCCGCTCATCGGCTTCGCCGGGGCCCCCTTCACGCTGGCCGCCTACCTCGTGGAGGGCAAGCCGTCCCGCGACCATCTGGCCGCGCGGGCGCTCATGCACGCCGACCCGGCCTCCTGGGACGCGCTGCTCGGCTGGTGCGCCCGCGTCTCCGGCGCGTTCCTGCGCGCGCAGGTCGAGGCGGGGGCGGCGGCCGTCCAGCTGTTCGACAGCTGGGCCGGCTCGCTGCGCCGCGACGACTACGTCGCCCACGTCGCCCCCTACTCGAAGGCCGCGCTGGACGCCGTGAGCGGCGTCCCGAAGATCCACTTCGGCACGGGCACCGGCCACCTGCTGCCCGACGTCCGCGACGCGGGGGCGGACGCCGTCGGCGTCGACTACCGGACGCCGCTCGACGAGGCCAACCGCCTCCTCGGCGGCGCCACGCCGCTGCAAGGCAACGTCGACCCGGCGATGCTCGCCGCCGGGTGGGACGCGCTGTCCGCCCACGCCCGCGACGTCGTGACCAGGGGGTACGCCGCGCCCGGCCACGTGGTGAACCTGGGCCACGGCGTCCCGGAAACCACCGACCCCGACGTGCTGACACGGCTGGTCGAGTTGGTGCACGCGCTGCCGGGGTCCGCCAAGAGCGCGGCCGAGGGGGCGGCGTGAGCGCTGCCACGGACGTCGACGCGATCGTCGTCGGCGGGGGCATCGCCGGACTGAACGCGGCCCGCGTCCTCGCCGAGCGGGGGCTCGCGCCGATGGTGCTGGAGGCCCGCGGGCGTCCGGGTGGGCTGGTCTTCGGCGACGACCTCGGCGGCGTCGCCGTCGACCTGGGCGCGGAGTCGTTCGCGAAGCGCTCCGTCTACACGGCGCGCCTGTGCGACGAGTTGGGCCTCGAGCTCATCGACCCGTCCGGGCGCTCCTGGATCTGGGACCGCGGCCGCGCCTTCCCCATCCCCCACGGCGTCCTGGGCATCCCGACGAGCCTCGACGACCCCGACGTGATCGAAGCCCTGACCCCCGAGGGCCTCGAGCGCGCCCGCGCCGACCTCAGCATGGGTCCGGACGCCGGCGCCGACTGCCGCGACCTGGCGTCCCTCGTGCGCGTCCGGCTGGGCGACGAGGTGCTCGACCGGCTCGTCACGCCGGTGGCGGGCGGCGTCCACTCCACGAACCCGGCGCGGCTCGCGGCCGACGTCGTCACGCCCGGCCTGCGGGGCCGGCTCGCCGCGGAGGGCTCGCTGGTCGCCGCGGCGGCCGCACAGCGGGCGGCCGCGCCGGCGGGCGCGGTCGTCTCGTCGGTGCGGGGCGGGCTGTTCCGCCTGACGCTCGCCCTCGCCCGGCGCATCACGGACGCCGGCGGCGAGATCTGGACCAAACAGCTCGTCACGGCCCTGTGCCCGGCCCCGGGCGGCTGGGCGGTCCAGGTGGACGCCGCCGGCCCCTCCACCGACCCGGCGATCGTGGGCGCGCCCGCCGGGCAGCCCGCGACGATCACGGCCCGGCGCGTCCTCGTCGCCCTCGACGGCCGCGCGGCGCTCGGGCTGCTGCGCGGCGTCCCGAGGCTGGAGGTGGGCGACGACGACCTGCCGCGCGGGGCCGACCTCGCCTCGATCGACATCGCCCTCGACCATCCCGCCCTCGACGCCGGCCCCCGCGGGTCGGGCCTGCTCGTCGCTCCCCCGGACGACGGCGTCCGCCCGGACGTCGCCGCGAAGGCCCTCACGCACTACTCGATCAAGTGGCCGTGGGTCCACGACGACGGGGGCCCGCACGTGCTGCGCGTCAGCTACGGCCGTGGCCCCGGGACGCCCACGCCCACCCTCGCCGGGGCACTCACGGACGCCTCCACCCTCCTCGGCGTGCCGCTGACCAGCGGAAACGTCCGGGCGCACCGCGTCGTTCGGTTCCCGAACTCGCTGCCGCCCCAGACGCCGGCGCACCGCGAACGGGTGGCCGCGCTCGCGGCGTCCCTGGAGACGACGCCGGGCCTGGGCGTCGCGGGCGCCTGGTTCGCGGGCACCGGGCTCGCGGCCGTCCTGCCGCAGGCGGAGGCGGCCGCCGGCCGGCTCGTCGAGGGGAACGACTAACGTAGGCCCCTATGAGGATCGTCCTGGGCACGCGCGGCTCCGAACTCGCACTCACGCAGTCGGGGCTCGTGGCCGACGCCCTGCGGGCCCTCGGCCACGAGGTCGAGCTGCGCACGGTGAAGACGCACGGCGACGTCGAGTCGGCGTCCCTCGTCACCCAGGGCGGGCTCGGCGTGTTCGCCGCCGCGCTGCGCCAGGCGCTGCTCGACGGCGGGGTCGACATCGCCGTCCACTCGTTCAAAGACCTTCCGACGGCCGAGAACGCCGGGCTCGTGGTCGCGGCGGTGCCCGAGCGGGCCGACCACCGCGACGTGCTGGTGTCGCCGGGTGGGCTGAGCCTGATCGATCTGCCGCTGGGCGCGCGCGTGGGCACGGGCTCGCCGCGCCGGGCCGCGCAGGTGCGCGCGCGGCGTCCCGATCTCACGGTCGTGGAGATCCGCGGCAACGTCGGCACGAGGCTCGCGCGGGCGCTCGGCGACCCGGCGACCGGCCGCGAGGCCGACCTGGACGCCGTGGTGCTCGCCGCCGCCGGCCTC
>NZ_JBDHZL010000094.1:0-10367 GCF_039811905.1 Nigerium sp.
AGGTGGGGAGACAGGTCCCCGACGCCGATCGGCAGGACGGCCGCGGCCGAGTCTCCGGACGGCACCGGCGCGTGGGGTGGTGGTCCAGCTCGGGGCGGGCCTCGTGCCGTCGGCGGGGCATCCCCGGCGCGCCTCGCACACCAGTGCGCACTGGATCGCTCATGACACCGTTCTCACTGGCAACCCCCGGATCGCGTGCGCACCCGTTCGCGTGCGGGGCGGGGAGCGGGGCGTCCGCACGGGGTGCGAGGCATCGGCACGGAGTGGGGTGTCTTCGTGAGGGGAGCGGGGCACCCGTTCGCGTCCGGGGCGCGTGGCACGCGGCGGGGTGTCCGCGTGGGGCGTGGGGACGGGGCGTCCGCACGGGGCGCGGGGCGTCCGCACGGGGCCTGGGTCGGGTGCTGGCCGGGTACCAGACACCCTCGTCCGGCGAGCATTCCGGACGCCTCAGGGCGGGCCGGTACGTTGGGGGTGTGGAGACGCCAGTGGAGACCGAGACCGCCACGACCGAGCCGCCGCGTCCGGGCCCGCTGTTCGACGAATTCGCGCGCGGCTACGACTTCGCCCTCGACTCATACCAGGTCGCGGCGTGTGCGCATATCGAGGCGGGGTCGGGCGTCCTGGTGGCGGCGCCGACGGGTGCCGGCAAGACGGTGCCGGGGGAGTTCGCGGTGTTCCTGGCGCTGCGACAAGGGCGGAAAGCGTTCTACACGACCCCGATCAAGGCGCTGTCGAACCAGAAGTACCACGACCTCGTCGCCCGTTACGGGGCCGATCAGGTCGGCCTGCTCACGGGCGACACGTCCCTGAACGGCGAGGCCCCGATCGTCGTCATGACGACCGAGGTGCTGCGCAACATGATCTACGCCGGGTCGCGCACGCTCGGCAACCTCGGCTTCGTGGTGATGGACGAGGTGCACTACCTCGCCGACCGGTTCCGCGGCGCCGTGTGGGAGGAGGTCATCATCGGCCTCGCCGAGTCGGTGCAGGTGGTCGCGCTGTCGGCGACCGTCTCCAACGCGGAGGAGTTCGGCGACTGGCTCGCCGAGGTCCGCGGCGAGATGGCGATCGTGGTCTCCGAGCGGCGTCCGGTGCCGCTGTATCAGCACGTGGTCGCCGGACGCCGGCTGTACGACCTGTTCGCCGAGACCGCCCCCACCGCGCTGCCGCAGCCGGGGGCGTCCGCCGATGTGAACCCCGAGCTGCTGCGGCTGGCGAAGGAGGAGGCGAGGTTCGTCCGCGACGACTCGCGGGCCGCCCGCGGACGGCGCGCCCGCGACCGCATCGAGCGCAACGCGGGACGCCGGGACGGCGACCGGGGGCGTCCGAAGTTGATCCCCCGGCGGGACGCGACGATCGAGCTGCTCGAACGCGCCGGCCTGCTGCCCGCGATCTACTTCATCTTCAGCCGTCAGGGCTGCGACGCGGCCGTCGGGCAGCTCATGACGTCGGGGCTGCGGCTCACCACGGGCCACGAGCGGGCGCAGCTCGACGAGATCGCGGAGCGGCACTGCGGGTCGGTGCTGCGTCCGGACGACCTCGACGCGCTGGGCTACCGGTCGTTCCTGGAGGCGTTCCGGCGGGGCATCGCCGCCCACCATGCCGGGCTGCTGCCGGCGTTCAAGGAGTGCGTGGAGGAGGCGTTCGTCCGCGGGCTGGTCAAGGTCGTCTTCGCCACCGAGACGCTCGCGCTCGGCATCAACATGCCCGCGCGGAGCGTCGTGCTGGAGAAGCTGGTCAAGTACAACGGCGAGACCCATGCCGACATCACGCCGGGCGAGTACACGCAGCTCACCGGCCGTGCCGGACGCCGCGGCATCGACGTCGAGGGGCACGCGATCGTGCTGTGGCAACGCACGATGGATCCGCGGCAGGTCGCGGGGCTGGCGTCCCGGCGCACGTACCCGCTGCGCTCGTCGTTCTCGCCGACCTACAACATGGCCGTCAACCTGGTCGGCACGGTGGGCCGCGAGCACGCGCGGACGCTGCTGGAGCAGTCGTTCGCCCAGTACCAGTCCGACCGCTCGGTCGTGGGGCTGGCCCGCGGCGTCGCGCGCAACGAGCGCCGCGCCGAGGAGCTGTGGGCGAAGGCGTCCTGCGATCGCGGCGACTTCCGCGAGTACGCCGGCCTCCGCGAGCAGATCGGACGCCTCGAGGCCGACGCTGCCCGCTCCCGCAAGGCCGATCGCCGGCAGGAGACCCTCGACGTGCTCACGGGGCTGCACCCCGGCGACATCGTCCACGTGCCCGCCGGACGCCACGAGGGCTGGGCGGTCGTCGTCGACCCCGGCCTCGGCAACCTGCGCGAAGGGCCGCGCCCGCTGCTGATGACCCACGAGAAGCAGCTCAAGCGGCTGGCGCTCCACGACTTCCCGACGCCGCCGCCCGTCGCCGGACGCATGCGGATCCCCAAGCACTTCAACCCGCGCGAGCCCGCCGCCCGCCGCAACCTGTTCGCCGCGTTCCGGTCGCGGCTGGCCGAGGTGGAGGCGTCCCCCGACCGCTACCGCCCGGCGCCCATGGACGCCGAGATCGCCGCCCAGGTCGAGCAACTCCGCGAGCAGATGCGCGCCCACCCGTGCCACGACTGCCCCGACCGCGAGGCGCACGCCCGGTTCGCCGAGCAGGCGCTGAAGCTGGAGCGGGATAGCGAGGCGCTGCGCCGGCAGTCGGAGAAGCGGACGAACACGATCGCCGTCCGGTTCGACCGCATCTGCACGGTGCTGGAGTCGCTCGGCTACCTCACCGAGGGCGGCGAGACGGTCACCGACGCCGGACGCACCCTGAGCCGCATCTACTGCGAGCTCGACCTCGTGGCGGCCGAGTGCGTCCGGGCCGGGCTGTTCGACGAGCTGACCGCGCCCGAGTTCGCCGCCGTCATCTCGACGCTGATCTACGAGGGCCGCGGCGGGGAGTCGCGGCGTCCGGCGCGCATGCCGAACCGCTCGACCGAGATCGCCCAGTCCGCGCTGCGGACGGTCTGGCGGGACGTCGGCCTGCTCGAGCGCGACCAGCGCCTCGAGCGGCACCGCGACCCCGACATCGGCTTCGCCGAGCCGGTCTTCGCGTGGGCGTCCGGGCTGTCGCTGGCCGAGGTGCTGGAGGAGTCCGAGCTGACCGCCGGCGACTTCGTCCGGTGGACGCGGCAGGTCATCGACCTCGCGGGGCAGCTCGCGGACGCCGCCGGCCCCGGCGTCGTCCGGACGACCGCCCGCGAGGCGATCGACCTCCTCCGGCGCGGGGTGGTGGACGCGGCCCCCGAGGCCGACTGAGGTGCGCGCGGCGTCCGGGGCGTGATGGGATGGGCGCATGATCGCGATCATCCTGAAATGGCATGTCAAGCCGCAGTACGCGGACCAGTTCCCGCAGTTGGTCAGCGAGTTCACGCAGGCCTGCCGCGCCGAGCCGGGCTGCCTCTGGTTCGAATGGGCGCGCAGCGTCGACGACCCGAACGTCTACCTCGGCACCGAGGCCTACGCGGATGCCGCCGCCGGCAAGGCGCACGTCGAGAGCGAGCACTTCAAGAAGGCGATGGCGACCCAGGGCGAGTATGCGGCGCGGCGTCCGCAGATCGTCAGCGTCGAGACGCCCGGCGACGGCTGGAGCGAACTGGGCGAGATCCAGATGGACGACTGACCCGTCGGCCCCCACGACTCCGGACGCCCGGGGCGTTCCCGCGGGAACGCCCCGGGCGTCCGTGGTTTCGCCCGAGCGGCGCCGGGGCCGCGCCCGGACGCCGCGCTCAGTCGAGCGATTCGAACTTGCGCGCCCAGGCGGAGCGGATGGGGTTGGCGTCCGCGACGAGGGTGTCGAAGCGGCGGTCGGCGATGTTCGCGACCTCGCCGACGGCCTTGTGATGCTCGCGCCCGGGTGAGGACTCGACCCGCCGCCAGGCGTCGGCGAGCACCTGCGGCAGCGTCGTCTGGTTCGTGATCGCCACGACGAGCGGCTGGCCGAACTTCTCGCGGTAAGCCGACGCGGCCTCCGACAAGGCGGAACGGTCGGCGTCGTCCATGCGGGAGAGGGCGAGCGAGCCGGTCTCGGCGATGGCGCGGGTCTCCTCGTCGCTGCGGCCGCGGCTGTCGCCGAGCAGCAGGTCGGAGATGTCGGTGTAGGACCGGATGAGGGCGCGCTGCTGGTCGGGCGTGCCGGCCAGGATCGCCTCCTGAAACGCGGCGCGCAGGTCGGCGGCCGAGGCGAACGGACGCCTCCGCCAGGCCTCCTCCACCGGCCAGGTCTCGCCGACGTAGAGGCCGCGGAAGGCGTCCACGAACTGGGCCTGGTCCATGCGGTTGACCTCGTCCAGGCTCACGGAGCGCTCGCCGGCGAGCGCGACGTCGGGGCCGGAGCGGCGTCCGAGATGGTGGAACACGATGTTCAGGATGATCGCGGTCAGCGAGCCGATCGTGACGCCCGAGCCGAACAGGATGGACGCCCAGGCCGGCACGGCGTCCGCGATGCCGGGCTGCAGCGTCACGAGCATGGCCAGCGCCAGCGATGTCGAGACGATGACGACGTTCGCGTTGTCGTGCATGTCGGCCTTCGCGAGGGTCTGCAGCCCGACGACGGCCACGTTCGCGAACATGGCGAGCGACGCGCCGCCCAGCACCGGACCGGGGATCGCGGCGACCACCGCGCCCGCCTTCGGGATCAGGCCGAGCACGATCATGATGCAGCCCGCCATGGCGACGACCCAGCGGCTCTTCACGCGCGTGAGGCGCACGAGGCCGACGTTCTGCGCGAAGCCCGTGTACGGGAAGCTGTTGAAGATGCCGCCCAGCATCGTCGACAGCCCGTCGGCGCGCAGGGCGGCGGCGACGTGCCCCGGGCGGATCCGTTTGCCGACGACCTCGCCCGTCGCGAAGACGTCCCCGGTCGTCTCGACGGCGGTGATCGCCATGACGACCAGCATGGAGATGATGGACGCCACCCCGAACTGCGGCAGCCCGAAGAAGAACGGCGTGGTCAGCCCGACCCAGGAGGCGTCCCCGACCTGCGAGAACGAGGCGTCGCCGAGCACGAGCGCGACGAGCGTGCCGGCGACCAGGCCGATGAGGACGGCGATGGTCGCCATGAAGCCCTTGAAGAACCGCTGGATCAGCACGATCAGCGCGAGCGTGGCGAGCGCGTAGGCGAGGTTGCGCGACAGTTCCCCACCGGACGCCGTGTCGCCGCTCGCGCCGCGCACGATGTCGCCGGCGGAGACGCTGAGCAGGGTCGTCCCCATGATCGTGAGGAGCGTGCCGGTCACGACGGGCGGGAAGAACCGCAGCAGCTTGCTGAAGTAGGGGGCCGCGACGAACGTGACGAGCCCGGCGACGATGATCGAGCCGTAGACCTCCAGCAGCCCGGCGGTGCCGCCGCCGTTGGCGAGCCCGATCGCGATGATGGGGCTGACGGCCGTGAACGTCACGCCCTGCACCAGCGGAAGCCGGACGCCCACGCGCCAGAAGCCGACCGACTGGAGGATCGTCGCGATCCCGCACGTGAACAGGTCGGCGTTGATGAGGTGGACCAGCTCGGCCGTCGAGAGGTGCAGCGCCCCGCCGATCACGATCGGCACGATCACCGCGCCCGCGTAGAACGCGAGCACGTGCTGGACGCCGAGGACGGCGAGTCTCGGCGCCGGGGGCACCTGGTCGACGGGATGGATCACGCGCTGCGGCGCGCTCGAAGCGGACATGCCAACCGAACCCTTCTGGGGATCTCCTGCGGTTTTCGTCAAACCGGACGCCCTCGGGCGCCCCGGCCGGGGTGCCCGGCCGGGGCACACCCTATCCACCCGACGCTCGACGTCGCCGGATGGTCCAGGACGTTCCCGCGGGAACGTCCGCGGGCGACCAGCGACGCCCCGATGCGGGCGCGGCGGTCAGCGAGGGAACACGGCGGACGGCGAATTGGGGAGAACTCCCCATCGATTCCCCGGGTGCCCCCGCCGTAGGTTCGCCGGTATGACCCGAGCCACCCCTCCGCGACCTGCCCGCTCCCACTCGGCGCGACCCCGCCCAGCGTCGGCGCCCCATCGCGCCAAGGCTCTGTCGATCTGGGCGGTCGCGGTCGCGCTGATCCTGGCTGGCTGCACCGCCGGGACGCCCACGGGCTCGGGGGCCGGCGCCCCGGCGTCCGGGCCTGCGGGTCACGCTCTGCCGCCGTCGGCGTTCGCGTCGCTGGCGGGCCGCGGGCCGGGGGTCCGCGATTCGACGCTGCGGCTGGCCGCCGTCGGCCCGAACGTTGTCGCGTCCGCGACGCGCGACGGCAACGTCGCCGAGCCCGCGTACCGCGTGTCGAGCGACGGAGGGCGCACCTGGTCCGATGGACGCCTCAGCGACGTCGCCCGCGCGGCCGCGACGCCGTCGGACGACCGCTCAGGCATCCTGCTCGGCCGGCCGGCGAGCGGCGGCTCGGGGGCGGTCTGGTTCGACTACGGCCGCACCACGGACGCCCGGCACACCTGGACGAGCACAGACGGACGGGTGTGGGAGCGCCGGGCGATCCAGGGCGTCGACCCGCAGGCCTCGGTGGTCGCCGGGGTCGCGACTGCCGACGGGATCGTCCTCGTCGGCAGCACCGCGGGCTCCGACGGTGCCGGGCATCCCGCCGCTTGGACCAGCACCGACGGCCTCCGCTTCACCGGACGGTCGATCCCGGCCGGCGGATGGTTCTCCGCCGTCGCCGCCCGGGGCCGCACGCTCGTCGCCGTGGGTGGCCGCGACCGCGCCGACGACCAGGCCGACCGCGTGCGTGAGCCGGTCGTGTTTCGCTCGACGGATGCCGGGGCGACGTGGAAGCCCGCCGGCGTCCCGACGCCGGAGGACGGCGAGTTCTCCTTCACCCTCACCGACGTCGAGGGTTCCGGCTCCGGGTTCGCCGCGGTCGGCACGTTCTACCGCGACGACTACGAGGTGGCGGCGCTGACGTCGCGCGACGGGGCGTCCTGGGCGCTGGCCCCCGAGTTGACGATGGCCGGCGGGAGCGCCACCGGCGCCCAGATCGTCCGGACGCCGCGCGCCGACGTCGTCCTCGCCAACGTCGATAGCGCCCAGGGCAGCGAAACGCGCGTCGTGCGGCGCGAGGGCCCGGGGTGGAGCACGATCGGGCGTCCGGCGAGCGGGCCCGCCACGATCATGGACGCCGTGTCCGCCGGCGACGCCGTCGTCGCGGCCGCGGACGTCCGGCAAGCGGACGGCCACGGCCGGCCCGAGGCCTGGCTGCTTTCGGCGGGCGGAGCCGGGCTCGAGTCCGTCCCGCTCGCCGTCCCCGCCGAGGGGGCGCCCGTGGTCGAGGGCCTCCGGTTCGTCCGGGACGCCGCGGGCGTCCGGGTGGCCGGCGCCGCCCAGGGCGCCTCCGTCGTCTGGGCGCGACCGCGCCATGACGCCTCCGGTGCAGCCGCGTCCGATGCCGGCTTCGGGCCGCCGAGCCTGGTCGCGGACAGTGACCGGGAGTCCGTGAGCGGCGGGGTCGCGCACGGCGACGAGGTGCTGCTGTTCGGCCGCCGGGACGTGGGCGGCAGCGAGTACGCGCAGACATGGCTGCAGCGGGGCGGTACGACCGCCGTCAGCGGCCCCGACACGTTCTCGACGACGGGCCTCTACCGCTTCTCGGACATCCACGGCGCCGCGTGGGCCGGCGATCGCTGGGTGGTCGTGGGGGAGCGGTCCGGCAACGGGGACGTCCGCGCGTCGGCCCTCGTGGCGACCAGCGCCGACGGTGTCCACTGGCAGGCCGGGCGGCACCAGCGGGTGTTCCGGCGCGGCGACGGCTACGGAAAGTCGGACGCGCTCACCGACCTGGACGGGCTGGCCGGCACGTCCCGGACCATGCTGAGCGTCGCCGGCTTGGGCGCCGGGCTCGTCGCGGTCGGGTCCGTCACCGAGAGGGGGCTCTACAGACCGGCGGCGTGGCTGTCGTCCGACAAGGCGACGTGGCGGCTCGTGCCGCTCCCGCTCGGGCGGGCGTCGGAGGCCGGCGCGCACGAGGTGGCCGTGCTCGGCACGACGATCGTCGCGGCCGGCCGGGCGATGATCGGCCGAAACCTCCGCACGCACGCATGGACCTCAACGGACGCCGGCAAGACCTGGCGCGAGGCGCCTCTTGGGCCTGACGACAGCCCGGACCGGGTCAAGCTCGTCGTCGCCCGCGGACGGATCGTCGCCCTGGTGGGCACCGAGCCCGGGCGGGGCCTGATGCTGCTCACGTCGGCCGACGGGAGCTCGTGGCACCCCGTGGACGCCCCGGCGCTCGCGGTGCCGACGGGTGCGCCCTGGCGCATGAGCGCCGCGGACCTGACGCCCGCGGGCGACGGGGTGGACGTGCTGGTGCGCACGAGCTCGGCGTCCGACGGCCGGTCGACGGTCGTCCATGTGCCGCTCCGATGACGGGAGCGCGGGCTTAAGCTGGCGTCCATGACGATCGCATTCTTGGGAACCGGACGCATGGGCACCGAACTGGCCCTCCACCTGCTGAAGAGCCACGACGTGGTCGTCTGGAACCGCACGCCTGAGCGCACCGCGCGCGTGCAGGACGCCGGCGCGCGCGTCGCGACGTCGGTCGCGGACGCCGTCGCCGGGGTCGAGGTCGTCGTCACGTCGCTGTTCGGGCCGGAGACGGTCCGCGAGGTGATCACCGGCCCGTCGGCGCTGCCGGCGGGCGTCCTGTGGATCGACTCGACCACCGTCTCGCCCGCAGACGCCGACGAATTCGCGGCGTGGGCGTCCGACAAGGGCGTCCGCTATGTGCACACGCCGGTCGTCGGCACGATCGCGCCGGCCCGCGCCGGCAAGCTCGGCGTCTACGTGGGCGGCACGGACGCCGCTGCGCGCGACGAGGCCGAGGAGATCGTCCGGCCGTGGGCCGACCCGGCGCGCCTGCACCAGGTCGACACCGCGGCGCAGGCCGCGACCGCGAAGCTGCTCGCCAACCTGGCGCTCGCGCTGTCGATGCAGGGCCTCGTCGAGGCGCTGCGGCTGGGCCGCGGGCAGGGGCTGGCGCCCGAGCGGGTGCTGGAGCTGCTCGACTCCACGGGGCTGGCCTTCGGCGCGACGATGAAGAAGGCCAAGATCGCCGAGGGCAGCTTCGACGAGGCGGCGTTCACGGCGAACGCCCTGGCCAAGGACATCCGGCTCATGCTCCGCTCGACGCCCGACCCGCTGCCGGCGACGACCGCGGCGTTGGAGTCGTTCCAGCGCGCCCAGGACGCCGGCGAGGGCGAGTACGACATCTCGGTCATCACGAAGCCGGCCCTGGGGGAGTCGTCGGCGCGGTCCTGAGCGCTGGGGGCGCTGCGTCGGCCGCGCCCCCGAGCTGGACGCGGGCGGCGTCCTCAGGAGCCGTCGGTAGGGTGGCGTCCATGAGCGTGGCGATCCGAGTCATCCCGTGCCTCGACGTGACCGACGGCCGGGTCGTGAAGGGCGTGAACTTCGTGAACCTGCGCGACGCCGGCGACCCGGTTGATCTCGCGCGCGCCTACGGCGAGGAGGGCGCCGACGAGCTGACGTTCCTGGACATCTCGGCGTCGGTGCAGGGCCGCGAGACGACCTATGAGGTCGTGACGCGCACCGCGGAGACGGTGTTCATCCCGCTGTGCGTGGGCGGCGGCGTCCGGGGGGTCGAGGACGTCGACCGTCTGCTGCGCACCGGCGCCGACAAGGTCGGCATCAACACGGGGGCGATCCGGCGTCCGGAGGCGATCGACGAGATCACGAACCGGTTCGGCGACCAGGTGTGCGTCCTCAGCCTGGACGCCCGCCGCGAGCCCGGGCACCCCTCCGGCTACGGGGTCACCACGCACGGGGGCCGGCAGTCCGCCGGGCTGGACGCCATCGAGTGGGTGCGGGAGGCCGTCGACCGCGGCGCCGGCGAGGTGCTGCTCAACTCCATGGACGCCGACGGCACGACCGCCGGGTTCGACCTGCAGATGATCGAGGACGTCCGGAAGGTCGTGGACGTCCCCCTGATCGCGTCCGGCGGGGCCGGCACCGTGGACCATTTCGTGGACGCCGCCCGCGCCGGAGCCGACGCCGTGCTCGCGGCGTCGGTGTTCCACTACGGGACGCTCCGGATCTCCGACGTCAAGGACGCCCTTCGCGCGGCGGATTTCCCCGTCCGCTGAGCGTTTCTACCTGACGTTCTCCACCCTCTGGTGTGGAGAACGTCACACAGTTGACCCGCTTGGAGGGCGGTGGGTGCGGCCGTCCGCACGAGTTCTCCCCGGACGGGCCCCACCCCTCGATCGCCACGTGGATCCATGGCCCGCCGACTTGGGCGGGGGTGCGTGTTCCCGGACGCCCACGCCCGCGCCGGCGGCGTCCAGTCGATTCGGACCCACTCGATGAGGGTCTTCCTCTCGATCCCCGCTCAGCGTCGACAGG
>NZ_JBDHZL010000095.1:0-10238 GCF_039811905.1 Nigerium sp.
ATCACCCGGGCGACCCGCTTGTGGTTGACCCGGTCCTCGGCCGGCACGCCGTCGTTGAGTTCAGCGGTCACCCTGGGTGCCCCGTAGGCGGGGTCACCACCGGTCTTCGGGTCCTGGACGGTCCGGATCCGTTCGGCGAGCTCGGCATCGGCCACGACCCGTTCGGCCCGGGCCGGTGCGGCGGCGCACCAGGCGTAGAACGATGACCGGGAGACCTCCACAGCCTGACACAACCGCTTCACCTCGAAGGCGTGCTGGTGGTCGGCGACGAACTGGAAGCGGTTCACCAGTTCGTCTCCCCAGCGAAATACTTGGCCGCTTTCCGCAGGATGTCCCGCTCGGTCTCGACCTTGACCTTGTCGGCCCGTAGCCGGGCGTTCTCCGCCTCCAACCGGGCGATCCTCACCGCCGCGGACTCGGTACCGGCCGACTTCGCGCCGCTGGAGGAGTGTTCTGGTGGCGCAGCCGTCGAACCTGTCCCGAACGCCCTCACCCAGTCCGCCAACGTTCCCCGGGACACCCCCAGATCGGCGGCGATGCCCTTCAACGTGGCATCGGGAGTGGACTCGTACAAGTCGACGGCCTGCCGACGGAACTCATCGGAGTAGTTCTTCCTGGCCATAGTCCTGATCATCTCGCTTCCTCCAGCAACTGCTGGATTCCACGTGTCCAAGACCCGGGGTTAGGGCCCGTACCTGTCTGCGGGTTCTTCGAACAGCACGATTGAACAGGCTCGGACCTCGGGGTTCCATCCGTGCACGCCGACCCAATAGCGCGGAGCGTCCTCGCTCGAGGCGTCACCATGGGCCGTTATGGTGCCCAGACTCTTGGGGAAGTCTTCCCGCACGTAGTCGAACCACCGATCATCATCGATATCCGCCGCTTGGTCCAAGGCGTGGTCTTGAATGCGGCGACGGCATGCCTTCTCCGCAGTGCAGGCATCGCCCTGGGGGAATTCGGCGAACTGAAGTGAGCCGACTCTCCCGCACCTGACACACACTCGCCTCGTCACGCTTCCTCGACCCCCTTCCCGGTGCTCGGCCGACGGGCAGCGATCCGCAACGATCGCCACAGCAGCCGAGGGTCGCCCAGCCGGTGCCGAAGCTGGGTCTCCAGACCGCCGATCGGATAGAGGTTCTGCGGAGCGCGGGTGTCCTTGTGGGGTTCGGAAGCGTAGGGAGGGAGGGTACCCTGTGTCTGGTTGGCCAGCGACGCAGCCTGGTCGGGTGCCAGGTCCGGCGAGCACTCAATGCGGACGATCCCGGACCAACTTGACTCGATCTCGCATGGAAGGCGCAGGTACCACGTGTACCGCTCCCACGTGGTGCCCAGCAGGAATACAGGCGTCCGTTCGCCGGCTCGCAGCCGCCCGATGATGTCCCCCACCTCGTGCGGCAGGTAGGACGCCTGGTGGGACTTGATGAGGGACACGGTACGTTCCAACTTCGTGCGGCCTCGCAATGGGCCGTCGATGACCAGGAGGTCGTCGTCGCGGCGCCGTGCAGCTCGGGCGTTCGCTGCCACGATGACCTCGAGGTCAGCGAGCCGCCTCTGTAGCGCCAACGAGAGGGTTTGGCTTGGCGGCGTGCCGGGCTCCGAGGTTGTCAGCGCCAGGCTCCAGTAGCCGTGTTGGGTATCGAGGTCCTCGGCCTTCACTGCGGTCGTGAAAAGTCCTCGCCGCACTTCCAAGTGAGAGACGTGGGCGCCTTCCTCGCAGCAGCAGACCACTCCCGCGGCGTACGAGCCGCACACTCCCATGCTCGCGTCTCCGCCGGACTCGTCGCCGATCCAGAGGCGGGCGTCGATGCGACGCACTCCGTCGACGAACAGGACCGCCGACGGGGTCGCTACATCGGTGGGCTCAACCGGGCGCCAGCTTGCCGCCGCGTGTTCCACGTCCAGTGACACCCGGGCGCTGGAGGCCTCCAGTGTCTCCGCCGTCTCCTGGAAACTGGTCCCGTAGCCCGGGTCCCAGGCGTCCACGCTGAACTTCATCAACCTTCCCTGACCACTCGGGAGCTCTGAGAGTCGCGCCTTACCACGTAACGGGTTGGCACCCGCTCTGCCAGCGCCGGGACGTGTGTCACCACGCCCACCATTCGGTCACCCTGCGCCAGCCGCTCCAAGGTCACCGCCACGGTCTCCAGGCTGTCGGCATCGAGCGTGCCGAAACCCTCGTCGAGGAACAGCGACTCGAGTCGGGCCGAGCTCGAGGACAGGGAAGACAACTGGTCGGACAGCGCAAGCGCCAGCGCGAGGCTGGTCTGGAACGTCTCCCCACCGGACAGAGTTCGCACCGACCGGCGCGCCTCGGCGTCCTCGTGATCGATCACATGGAAATCGCCCCGGTCGTGCGTGAGGCCGTACTGGCCCCCAGACAGATCGTGCAGGGTCTCGGAAGCCGCCTCCACCAGCACGTCGAGGGCCGCGCCCGCGAGCCACTCCTGGAACTTGCTCTTCTTCAAGTTCTCCGCGAGCAGGGACCCGACCTGCGCCTGCTCGGCTGCCTCGGCGCGCTGCCCAAGCAGTGTGGCGCCCTTGTCGATGCGCTCCCGCACCAAAGACACCTCCTTGCGCGCCTCGGCGAGGGCACCCGCGATCGTGGTCGTTGCAGCCGCCACACTCGGGATCGGTAACCCGGCCGCTGCACATGCGGCCATCGCGGCAGCCTCTGCCTCGGTAACGGTGGCCGCCGAGGAGACGCGGGCGGTCTCTGCCCGGTCGAGGTCATCCGTGACGCGGGCGAGCGCCTCCGTGGCCCAGGACACCAGGGTGTCCCACCCGGTCCCGGGGTTGCTTTCGTCGAGCGGCGGCGCACCCAGCGCCACCAGCGGATCGCGGACGGCGCGCAATGCCTGCAGCGCCTGCTGTACTTCGCCCTTTACCGCCTCATGTGCTGTCCGGGCGCCCTTCAATTCCTCGCGACGGGCGGCGTGCTCGACACGCGCCCGCTTCTCCTCTGTCTCTGCCTCGGCCACGCGTTCGAGTGCCGTCGCGGCAGCTGCTGCGTCGGGCCGGTCGCGCAGCAACTCCCGCAGTTCCTCGGCGCGGAGCTCGTCGCGCTTGAGGTCCCCGGATGCCGCTGCCTCCGCCGTGGTTGTTTCGGTGGCCGCAGAATCGGCCTCCTCCAGCACTGCCCGTGCCGAGACCAGGGCGATTTCTGCCTGTTCGAGGGTGGCCGCTGAGATCTCGCGCCGGTCGCGCAGCTCGGGAAGTTCCCGTTCGTCGAGCTCCGCCACCAGTTGCCGGGCCCACGCCGTAAGGTCGGCCCACGCCCGGCCAAGGTCGGCCGGCTCCTGCGTCGGGCAACCCCACGCCAGCAACCCCGCACGAGCGGCGCGGAACCGTTGCCAACCCTCCGCGAGCGACTCCTGCAATGTGGCGGACCGGTCCGCCGCCGCCTGCCGTGCTGCGCGCGCCTCTCGGACCCGTTCACCGGCCGCCCGCATCGCTGCCGTAGTGGCTTCCACGCGGGCCAGGGCCTCACGCAAGGAAGCCTCTAGGGTGCTCTCCTGGGCGTCCGGGTAGGCGGCGGCGATGTCCGCCTCCAGCTGGGCGAGCGCGTCGCGCCTGCCCTTAGCAAGGGCCGCCTTGAACGTGGCGTCCTTCTCGGCATTACGCAGCTGCTCGGTCGCCGTGCGGTGACGGTCGCGTGCAGCATCCAGCGCCGCCTGTGCCTCGGCCAGGTCGCCCTCGTCGCCGCCCACCGGCATGACGTCGATGGGGCGCTCGCACACCGGGCAGTTGTCACCCACAGCGAGGTGCGCCCGCAATCCCGCGGCCACTCCGGCGTCGCGCGCGGCCTGCAGTCGCTGCTCGGCCTGGGCGACCGCCTGATTGGACCGGTCCGACTCGGCCTGGGTTGCCTCCAAGGATGTCCGGGCGTCGGCCGCAGCGGCATCCAGCCGCGCGAGTTCCTCAACCACGGCACGCCTCTGATCCAGCCACCCCAGCGCCTGGCGCTCCACAGCACCATCACCGGCAGACGCCGCCTCAGCGCGGGCCTTCTCGTCGGCGACTTCCGCGGCCTCGGTGGCGCTCTGATGCTCGGCGAGGGCTTCGGTCGCCACGGCCACCTGATAGGCGAGGTCGCGGACACCGGTTGGTGTCGTGACCCTGTCCAGCACCAAACGGCGAGCCTCGGCCTCACGATGGGCCTCATCGGCAGCGCTCTGCTCGCGGGCGGCAGCGTCGACCGCCTGCTCTGCCGTTCGCACGGACGCCGAGGCTTCGTCGCGACGGTTGCGAGCTGCCTTCATCGCGTCCTGGGCCGCCTCCGCCTGCTCACGCAGCCCGGGTAGACGCTCACCGAGCTCTGCCGATTCGCGCCATTGCTCCGCCAATCGCTCCCATTCCCCGCGCTGACCGAGGTGCTCAAGGTTGGTGCGTGCGGCGTCCCAGGCGTCGGCGGCGGCCGACTCGCTGGCTCCCGCAGCGTCGAGCGCACTGGACACGGAGGCGGCGCGTTCGCGAAGATCGGCGACTCCGCCGGGCGCCCTTACAGCGGCGAGCTGGTCGGCTTCGCCGTGCAGCTCAGCGTGGCGTCGGGCGTCTGCCCGAGCCGTTTCGCGGAGGGTGCCGATCGCGGTCAGGCGCTCGTCGGTGGCGACGCGCAGGGCGTCAAGTTCGTTGACCCGTGCTGACGCCTTCAGTTCGGCGTCGGGCGTCGCGTCGGCCAGGTCGGCCAGCTGCGCGTCGAGTTGCGTGACGCGGCTCGCTGCGTCACGGGCGCGCTCTGATGCCGCCGCCCTGATGCGCTCGTACTGGTCGGCGCCGAGCAGCTTCAGCAGGATGTCCTGACGTTCTCCCGAGGTGGCGGTGAGGAACTCCGCGAAGCGACCTTGCGGCAGGACGACGGCCTGGGTGAAGTCGTTGTATGTGAGCCCGAGCAGCTGCTCGACGGCCGTCCTTACCTCCCGGAGCTCCGACGCTAGGGTCTGGACCTGCTCGCTGGTGGCCTCGGCCGCAGACGAGTCCAGGAACCGCTCGAGGAAGACGCCCTTCTGCTGCACCACTCCCGACCGGCCCACGCGCCGGACCTCGCGCGCGATCTGGTAGCGGTGAGAGCCCACGTCGAAGACCAGGCGCACGGTTCCGCGCGTCGCAGTCGGCGCGAGCGCGTACTCGATGCCGTTGACGCGGCCCCACCGCGGCGCGGTGCCGTACAGGGCGAACACCACGGCGTCGATGACAGTGGACTTGCCGGACCCCGTCGGGCCGACCAGCGCGAAGTAGTCGGCCTCGGTGAAGTCGACGACGGTGGCAGAGCGGAAAGACGCGAACCCTTCCATCTCGAGGCGAATCGGTCGCATGGATTACCTCGCTTCCTGGTCACTGAGCTCGTCGAACAGTGCATTGACGCGTGGGTCGGCGATGCCTACCTGCGCGCAGTAGGCGGCGAACAGCTCCCGCGGCGACTGGCCCGTGTGGGCGGTGGGCGCGTTCGAGCGCGCCTTGATGAACGACGGGTCGATGCGGATCTCGAGTGCATTCGGCAGGATCTCGAGCACCTCGTCGCGCAGGCCCGCGCGGGTGGGTTCCATCACAACCACCCGCAGGAAGTCGTCGCCGCAATCCTCGGCATGGGCAGCCAGCTCGGCCACCGTTCCCCTGACGGTGCGAAGTCGGCGTCCAGCCTGGATCGGCACGTCGATCACGGACGCCGGCGTGCCGGGGGAGGCCTCGACGATGCAGACGACTGACGTGTTTTCCTGTTCGCCGAAGTCGACCGCGAGGGGGGCGCCTGAGTAGTGCACAGGGCAGCTAGCCGGCATCATTTGGCGGCGGTGCAGGTGCCCCAACGCAACGTAGTGTGCCTCTACCGGGAAGGCCGTTGCCGGGACGTGGTACTCGAAGATCGACTGTGCTTCGCGTTCACCGCCACCCATGACGCCGCCCGTGCAGGTGAGGTGGGCCATGACCAGGTTGACCGCCCCCGGCTGGAATGCCGAGCAGAGTTCGCGGAGGACGGTGCGCATCGCCTCGTCGTAGTGGCCGGCGTTCTCGGACGGCGAGCCCGTGACCAACTCTTCGGCACCATAGGCGTAGCGTCGCGACAGGAATGGCAGCATCACGACCACTACCTGCTCACCGGTCGACTTCGCCGTGAACGTGTGGACGCCGCCCTGGGCCGTGGCGCGGACACGTCCGGCGAACTCGATGCCCGCCGCCTTCATGAGCGGACGGAACGCCTCGAAGGTGTTCGCGTGGTCGTGGTTGCCAGCGATGACGACCACCTCGCGGCGCTCATTCGCTAGCGTCAGCAGCGTGTGGTTGACCAGCTTCTGAGCCTCCGAGCCCGGAGCCGAGGTGTCGTAGACGTCGCCGGAGATGAGTACGGCGTCCACGTCGTGCTCCCGTGCGATGCCGACGATCTCAGCGAGCACTTGGCGTTGCTCATCGAGGCGACTGTGGCCTTTCAGAGTCTTGCCGACGTGCCAGTCGGCGGTGTGCAGGAACTTCACGTGAGTCTCCTCAGAAGGGTGGGAGGTCGTCGTCGTTGGCAAGCCTGGCCAGCACCGGGCTCGTCGTCGCCTCGGGCGCGCACTCGCTGAGCCGCGTAGCCCACGCGGGGAACGGGAACTCGACAGCGAGCGGCACTGGCAGCTCCGGCTGCGACACAAACATGGCGCCGGGCTTGGCGAGCGTGGCTCGCTGGCGCTGGCTCGGGGGTAGGAAGCCGTACTCGGGGCGTCCTGCCTCAGCTGGGTCGAGGCGTCCAACCACGCGGATGGATGAGTTCGAGACGATGCGGCGCTCTACCTCGGAGGCTGTCTGCTGCGCGCCAATCAAGATGATGCCCAGCGAGCGGCCGCGCTCGGCGATGTCGAGCAGGACGTCCTTGATCGGGGAGTTGCCTTCGCGTGGAGCGTACTTGTTCAGTTCGTCGATCATGGTGAAGAGCAGCCCGCCCGCCCCGGCCCGCTCCTTGCGGAGGGTCTCGTTGGCGAGTGATACGCCAACCACGAACCGCTGAGCGCGCTCGGGGAGGTTGTGCATGTCGATCACCGTGACCTGGCTGTTGGCCGTCGAAACCTCGCGCGTCGTACTGGGGGGCAGATCACCCCGGATGAGCGAGGACAGGGCCCGCTGCGAGGAGCGTAGGCGGCGGATGAAGGCGTTGATCGTGCCCACGCCCGTCGCCGGTCCCGCCCACTGAGGGCGAGTGTTGTCATCTTGCAGCCGGTCGACCACCAGGTCGACAAGGTCGGCGTAGGTGCGGGCCGTCGTGCCGTCTATGGTGACCGCGCCCGAGGCGTCCGTACTCGTCACGTCGGCGGCGAGCCGGGCTGCGACCTGGTGCACCACGATCGTGTACTGGTTGCGGTCGTCCTCGGCGTCGGCGAAGACGAAGGGCAGGAGTTCATTCGCGCAGAAGTCAGCGAGTGTCCACCAGAAGGCATGGACGCCGCTCGTACGGCCCGCCACGTCGGCACGCCCGGTGGTGTCGTTTCGAACCGGGGGTGCGAAGAAGCGCGCCGATTGGAACGGGTGCGCGGGCAGGCCTAACTGCGCGTACTGGGCGCGCAGATCGTCATCGAGTCGCACGTTCTGCTTGTCGAGGAACAGCAGGTCTTCGCCCTTGACCGCGAACACCAGCGCCTTCGCGTTGGTGCGCCGCGCGCCAAGCACCTCGGACGCGAAGAGGGAGTGCAGCATGAACAGCGCAAAGCTGGTCTTGGTGGCCACGCCGGAGATGCCCGAGATTGAGACGTGGGCTCCTCGCGTGCCGTCCAGGAAGTCGAGGTTGATGTAGATGGGCTCGCCGTCTCGGCCTAGGCCGACCACCATCTTCTTCTGCATTGAGTCGAAGTAGAGCGCGTGGTCGCGGTCCTCGCCCGTCGCCCGGCGCACCGACGTCCCCGGCAGCGGCGGAACGTAGCATTCGGGCTCGACGCGCGTCGTGGTGACCTCGGCGAGTTCCTGCACTTGGGCCGGCAGCATGCCTTCGGAGATCAGAAAGACGTCTGACCCGAAGCTGGCCCCCTCGTGGCGCGCAGTGACCTGAGTCACGACTCCGGCCGTGCGGATGACGCCGCGCGACGAGATTGGTCTCTCGGTCGTCACGACGTCGTCCAACTGGAGATAGGCATCCGGACCGATTGCTACGTGAAACCGCAGCGGTGTTGAGTCGCTCGTCCCCGCCACCAGACCCACCAAGCCGGATTCTGTCACCGCGACCCCCCCTTCTTCCTGGCCTACGGTATCGGGCGCCTCCGACTCATTCCTGACGCCTCGAAGTGTGCGTGAGTTCCGTTGAGATCACTCACCAGTCCGTCATCGCGACGGTGAAGGCGACGAGTCGACGGAGCAGTCACGACCGACGCCACAAAGGCAAGGTCCGCGACGAGTCAGCTGCGATCTCCCGCCGCAGGGCAAAGCGGGAGATCTGACTCGCGAGGCCCGTGGCACATCGGCTCAGAAACCTCGCTGTCCACGGGGGAGTGCATGCCTCCGTTATGCGAAGTGACGGGTTTGAGTGCCCGTCGTCAGGAGGTCGCCATGAACCCCGACCGCGGCTTGGTCACCGGAGCAGACCTCCGGCTTGAGCGGCCCAATCCCCATGGCGTCCGCTGCGACGCTGCCGTGAGCGAACCAGAACTTCTGCTTCCCGACGTCCCCCTCATAGTCGAGGACCTCTTGTGGCAGGCACGCCACCTTGCCGACCTCGGTGCACCGATTGAGACGGTCAATGCGATCCTCGACCACGTCGTCGCCGTGCGGGAAGGCCGCGGCTGATGGCCGGTTACCGCAGACCGGTGAGCGAGGCAGAACGGGTGGCGGCGGCAAAGGCTCGGCAGGCAACGCTGGACAAGCTCCACGCCCAGCTCAGCGACGGCGTCCTCGCCCTCAACGACCCGCAGGCCTGGCAGGCGTGGCTGAAGTTCTCCAGCCAGTTCCACCGCTATTCGTTCGGGAACAGCCTCCTGATCATGCTTCAGGACCCGCAGGCGACCCACGTCGCCGGCTATCAGGCGTTCAAAGCGATGGGGCGCCAGGTGCGCCGGGGCGAGACCGGCATCAAGGTCCTCGCCCCGATCACGCGCCGCGAACCTCGCCTCGACGATGCCGGCCAACCGGTACGCGACGACCAAGGCCACGTCTTACACCGGACGCAGGTCGTCGGCACCAGGCCCGTCACCGTATTCGACATCCGCCAGACGGACGGCCCTCCTCTGCCTGATCCCAAGATCGGCGAGGCGACCCTCCTCAGTGGTCAAGCCCCCATCGGACTTTGGGGTCGCCTCCAAGGCCTCCTCGAGGAACGGGGATTCGACGTGCGTCGCGGCGCGGACCTCGGCGGCGCGAACGGGTACACCGACTTCGGCCGGCGGCTCGTCATGGTCCGCGATGACGTCGACGACGCGCAGGCCGTCAAGACCCTCGCACACGAAGCCGGTCACGTGATCCTCCACACAGACCAGCAGGGCCGCGACTGCCGGGGGATCATCGAAGTCGAGGCCGAATCGGTCGCGTACATGGTGACCAGCGCCCACGGTCTCGACTCCAGCCAGTACACCTTCAACTACGTCGCTGGCTGGGCCCTGAACGCCGTGACCGAAGACCGCGACCTGGCCGACATCCTCCGCAGCACCGGTCAACGCGTCATCGGCGCCGCAGACCTCATTCTTCAGACCACTCAGCCGGATCCGACCATCACCGATACCGCGCTCGATGCCCTGGAAAGTGACATCCGAGTTCAGACGGACCCCACGCGCTGGGAGGCGGTCTCCGTCGGCGAGGCCATTCCCCCGGAGCCGCCGACTGTGCCTTCGCCGGCGCTGGTCCCCTCGCTGGGCCGCTGACCATGACGACCGCGATGGACGAGTTCTGCTCACCAGGCACATGCGACGGTGTTGCGTCGTCGACGCGGCGCTTGCACGACCTCAAGGGGAACGGTGCCCGCCCCTCCTTGTTGCTGCCAACTGTCGGTGTCGGACCTGCCAGGCCTCACCGCGCACAGGAGGGAGCCGAACCTGTTCCTGCACGCGTCCCTATCCGCTGGCTCGCCAGTAATCCCGGTGCGCGCTCCGCCTATGCTGAAGGGCAGCGATGGACGCGAGATCCGCGCGGATCTCGGGTTCGGAGCGATTCCCCACGTATTCCCCACGGCAAGGTGACGAAGTGGCAATCCATCTCCATAAGTCCTTGTCAGGGGGTCATTATCGGCTGACAGAAGAGAGCTTCAACTCCTCTTTCGCGCACAGAATGTGCCTTTGACTAGGCAAAATGCAGTG
>NZ_JBDHZL010000096.1:0-10219 GCF_039811905.1 Nigerium sp.
CCCTCCGCCCGGCGCGCTCACGCTCGCCCCGCTCATCATCGCCCTCCGCTCAGCACGCTCACGCGCACCCCACAGTTCGGCACGCTCACCGCACCACCGGACGCCATGCTCACTCCTTGGCCAGCGCGGTGGACGGCGGCTCCGGAACCGGCACGGACGCCCGCCGCCGGCCCCAGCGCGACCCCGGCGGCGGGAGCTGAGACAGGATGATCCCGCTCATCATGAGCGCCGCCCCCACGTACCCGCGGGGCGTCATGACCTCCCCGAGGAACAGTGCCCCGCCGATCGCCCCGAACATCGATTCGAGGCTCATGATGATCGCGGCGTGCGACTCCAGGGCGTCCTGCTGTGCGACGACCTGCAGCGTGTACCCCACGCCGGTCGACACGAGCCCAGCGAACAGCACGGGGCCGAGCGCGTCCGGGACGCCGGCGAACGGGGCGGCGTCCAGGAAGAGCGCGGCGACCGCCGCGTACAGCGCGCAGGCGCCGAACTGGGCGACGGAGAGCCGCAGCGCGTCCAGCCGGCGCGAGAAGTGGCCGACGGACAGGATGTGCCCGGTCCAGAACACGGTCCCGACCAGGCACAACACGTCGCCGGGGTTCACGGTGAACGCCGCGGTCACGGTCAGCAGGTACAGCCCGACGAGCGCTAGCCCGGCGCCCACCCAGGTCGTCAAGGCGGTCCGGCGGCCGAGGAGCACCCCGACGAGAGGCACCATCACCACGTACAGCCCGGTCACGAACGCCGCGTTGCCCGCGGTCGTCGATTCGATGCCGATCTGCTGCATCGTCGCCCCGCCGAACAGGAACGCCCCGCACCACAGCCCCGGCCCGAGGACGCCGCGCCAGCGCGCCCGGCGCGCGGCGGCGTCCACCCCGGTGCGGCGGTCGACCCACCCGACCAGCGGCAGCAGCGAGACCGCCCCGATCGCGAACCGGGACGCGTTGAACGTGAACGCCCCGATGTGCGCCCCCTCGGACTGCGCGACGAACGCGAAACCCCAGATCGCCGCGCACAGCCCGAGCAGCAGGTTCGCCCGCAATCGCCGCCCGGACGCCACCGCCCCCGCCATGCTCAGACCAGGACCGTCGTGACCGGCAGCCCCGAGTCGGCCCCGATGTCGAGTGCCGACGGCGGCAGCCCGCGCCGCGCGACCTCGACGCCCAGCGCCGCGATCATCGCGCCGTTGTCGGTGCACAGCCCCGGACGCGGCCGGCGCAGCTCCACCCCGACCGCCGTCAGCCGCTCCTCCAGCAGCGTGCGCAGCCGCGAGTTCGCGGCGACGCCCCCGCCGAGCAGAAAATGCTCCAGCCCGGACGCCTCGCACAGATCGACGGCCTTCGCCGTCAGCACGTCGCAGACCGCCTCCTGGAAGGACGCCGCGACGTCGGCCACCGGAACGTCCAGCCCATCGGCGCGCCGCAGCTCCACCCACCGCGAGACGGCCGTCTTGAGCCCCGAGAACGAGAAGTCGAACCGGTGCCGCGCCAGATCCCGCTGCGCCGTCAGCCCGCGCGGGAACGCGATCGCCGTCGGGTCGCCCTCGGCGGCCAGCTTGTCGATGACCGGGCCGCCCGGGTAGCTCAGCCCCAGCAGCCGCGCGACCTTGTCGTACGCCTCCCCCGCCGCGTCGTCGATCGTCGCACCGACCTCGGTCACCGAGGTCGCGATGTCGTCGACCCGCAGCAGCGAGGTATGCCCGCCCGACACGAGCAGCGCCCCCGCCGGCGTCGGCAGCTCGCCGTGATCGAGCAGGTCGACCGCGACGTGCCCGACCAGGTGGTTCACCCCGTAGAGCGGCTTGGCCAGGGCGGTCGCGAGCGCCTTCGCCGCCGACAGCCCCACCACCAGCGCGCCCATCAGGCCCGGCCCCGCGGTCACGGCGACGCCGTCCAGCTCGGCCGGGTCGACGTCCGCGGCCGCGAGCGCTCGCTTCAGCGCCGGCACCATCGCCTGCAGGTGCGCGCGCGAGGCGACCTCGGGCACGACCCCGCCGAACCGCACGTGCTGCTCCACCGAGGAGGCCACCTCATTGGCCAGCAACTCCCGCCCGCGGACGATCGCCACCCCCGTCTCGTCGCACGACGACTCGATCCCCAGGATCAGCGGTTCGCTCACGCCTCCACCTTCTTCTCCGTCTCGGATTCGCCGGACGCCGCCCCCGGCCCGTCGGCCGGGGCCACGTCGCGGCTCATGATCACCGCGTCCGCGCCCGGCCCGTAATAGCCGGTCCGCGTCGCGATCGCCTCGAAGCCGAGGCCACGATAGAGCGCGAGCGCCGGGGCGTTCGCCGCGTCCACCTCCAGCATCACGCGCTCCGCGCCCACCTCGGACGCCCACACCAGCCCCGCGCGCACGAGCGAACGGCCCAGGCCGCGGCCGCGGGCGTCCGGCGCGACGATGACGCGCAGCAGGTCCACGACGTCGCCGGCCAGCGCGAACGTCGCGACGCCGCACAGCGCGCCGGCGGCGTCCCGGTACACCCAGACCCTCCGGTTGCCGGCGCTCAGCTCCTCGGCCCACGCGCGCTCGCTCCACGCGGCGTGGGCGAACGCGCCGCGCTCGAGCGCGGCGATCGCCGTCAGATCGGACGCCTCGGCGACGCCGAGCGTCACCGGCGGCCGCCGAACGCCAGCCGCGGCTGGACGATCGTGGACTTGCGCTTCGTCGAGACCTCCGCGTCGGGACGCCGCAGGTACAGCGGCTCCAGCCCCTCGTCGGGCAGCCCGGACGCCGCCGCGGCCAGGACGCCGGCGTCGATCGCCGCCGGGCCGGCCACCGCGCTGCGCACGAGGGTGGCCCCCGGACCCGCCAGCGGCAGGTCGGGCACCTGGGACGCCGGCGTCACGAACGGCCCCGTCACCCGGCGGCCGTCGGCGTAGCGCGCCCAGTACACCTCGTGGCGGCGGGCGTCGCTGACGACGACGAACTCCTCGGGCGCGTCCGTCCACGCGGCGGCCACGGCGTCCAGACTGCACACGCCGCGCACGGGCCGGTCGAGCACCGCGCCCAGCGTCGTCGCGGTGACGACGCCGACCCGCAGGCCCGTGAACGGGCCCGGGCCGACGCCGACGGCGATCGAGCCGACGTCGGCGAGCGTCAGGCCGGCCTCGGCCAACTGCTCCCGCACGAGCGGCATGAGCTGCTCGGCGTGCGCGCGCCGGTCGGCGACGACCCCCGCCGCGAGCACCAGCCCGTCGCGGGCCACCCCCGCGACGACGTCGGACGACGTGTCGATCCCCAGCGTGATCATGCGTTGTTCTCCTCGGGTCGGGCCGCAGCCTCCAGCTCGGCGCGCGACCAGCGCCCGCCGATGCCGTTCAGGAACACCCAGCGCGTGTCGTCGGCCGGGTCGATCCCCCGGCGGATGTCGACGGCCAGCCGGACGTCGCTCAGCCCCTCGGCGATCCCGGAGCCCCACTCCACGAACGTCACGGAGTCGTCGAGCGACGCGTCCAGGTCGAGGTCGTCGAGCTCGGCGGCGTCGCCAAGGCGGTAGGCGTCCACGTGCACCAGGCCGGGGCCGCCCGAGCGCGCGCGGTGCACGCGCGACAGCACGAACGTCGGCGAGATCACCGGGCCGTCCACGCCGAGCCCGGCGCCGAGCCCCTGCGCGAACGTCGTCTTGCCGGCGCCCAGGTCGCCGCTCGCGATGATGACGTCCCCCGGGCGCATGAGCACGGCGACGCGGCGGCCGAGGTCGCGCATCGCGTCGGCGTCCGGAACCCCCACGACCACGGGCAGCCACGCCTCCATGCGCGCGTGCTCGCCCTCGTGGGAGACGAACTGGAACCCGCGGCCCGCCCACCAGCGCCCGATCTCGGGGTACTCCTTGCGCACCAGCAGCGTCACCCGCGCGACGCCGTTGAGCGCGAGCGCCTCCAGCAGCGCCGACACGAGCATCGTCGCTAGCCCGAGCCGCTGGAACTTCGGACGCACCGCCACCCGGCCGAGCTGATAGGCGTCCCCGTCATGGCTCAGGATCGTGGCGGCCGCCGCCTCCCCGTCGACCTCGAGCATGAAGCCGGCGCACGCCTCGATCGCCGCACGGATGGTCGCGTCGGTCTCCGACAGGGCCGCCGGCAGGTTCGACCGCACGGGACGCCCCGCGAACGCCGCGTGGATGACGCGCAGCACGTCGGGGGCGTCGGCCGGCAGCGCCCGCCGGACGACGACCAGCCGGCCGTCGGGCAGCGGCGCCGCGGCGAAGCTGCCCGACGGCAGCGCGGAATCGTCGGCGGCGCGCTCGCTCCGCGTGGCGACGGCATCAGACATGAGGACCCTCGAGACAGTAGAAACCGGCCAGAGTCTACGTGCGGGGTGGTCCAGCGACAATCGGCACGTTCGCTGCCCGTTGGCCGGGACGTCACACGAAGGTCGGCCGCCGCTCACGTCGGTGGTTTCCACTGATCACGTGCGAGTCGTCATCCTGACAGAATCGTTCCTTCCCGACGTCAACGGGGTCTCCAACTCGGTGGTCCGCTGCGCCGACCACCTGGTCGAGCAGGGCCACGACCTGCTGATCCTGGCCCCCCAAGCCGAGGGCATGCCGGCGGACTACCGCGGCGCGCCCGTGGTGCCGATGGCGGCGGTCCCGATGCCGGGGTACGCGCAGGTGCGCATCGCGGCGACGCCGCGCGTGCTCCTCGCCCGGACGCTCGCGGGCTTCTCCCCCGACGTCGTCCACCTCGCCTCCCCCATCAACGTCGGCTACCGCGGGCTGCTCGCCGCGCGCGACCTCGGGCTGCCGACGGTCGCGATCTACCAGACCGACGTCCCCTCCTACGCCGCCCGCTACCGGCTGCCCGCGCTCGAACCGCTGCTGTGGCAGCGCGTCAAGCTGATCCACGAGGCGGCGACGCTGACGCTCGTGCCGTCGACCTCCAGCATGAATCAGCTCCGCCAGCACGGCGTCGGACGGCTTCATCACTGGGGACGCGGCGTCGACGGACGCCTCTTCTCCCCGGCCCGGCGCGACGACGCACTGCGCGCCCGGCTGGCGCCTGGGCGCAAGATCATCGGCTACCTCGGACGCCTCGCGCACGAGAAGCAGGTCGCCGACCTGCGCGTGCTGGCCGACCTGCCCGGCACGCAGACGGTCATCGTCGGGGACGGCCCCTGCCGGGCCGAACTCGAGGCCCAGCTCCCCGACGCGATCTTCCTCGGCCAGCTCCGGGGCGAGGAGCTGGCGCGGACGGTGGCGTCCTTCGACGTGTTCGTCACCCCGGGCGAGCTCGAGACCTTCGGGCAGACGATCCAGGAGGCGCTCGCCTCCGGCGTCCCGGTGGTCGCGCCGGCGTCCGGGGGGCCGATCGACCTCGTCCAGCCCAGCCACACCGGCTGGCTCTACGCGCCCGGCGACCTCGCCGCGATGCGCGGGCACGTCGCCGACCTGCTCGGCGACGACCGCAAGCGGGCGGCCTTCTCGGCGGCGGCACGCGCCTGGGTCGCGCCGCGCACCTGGGACGCCGTCTGCGCCCGCCTCGTGCAGTACTACCGCTCAGCGATCGCGAGCAACCGCGAGCAGTTGGCCCACCACCTGGCCGATCCGCTGGGCGAGCTCCTGGGGTGGGAGGGGCCCCGGGAACGCGTGCGCGACCTCGGCCTGGATCGACGCCCCCGCCAGCGCAGCATCGCGAGCTGACAGCCCGGCCGCCAGCAGCGCGCCCGCGATGCCCGCGAGCGTGTCGCCCGACCCGGCCTGGGCAGTCCACGCGGGGCCGGGCACGGCGAGCGTCACGTTGCCGTCGGGCGTCGCCACGTACTGGGTCGCCCCCTTGAGCAGCACCGTCGCTCCCGTCTCGGACGCCGCCCAGCGCGCGTGCCCCGCGGGCTCGGCCTCGACGGCCGACCGGTCGACGCCCAGCAGCCGCGCGAGCTCGCCGGCGTGCGGGGTCAGCAGGACGCCGCGGCCCAGCCGACGGCCCTTGACGAGGGCGATCGCGTCGGCGTCCACGACCACCCCGACGCCGTCGTCGAGCTTCGCGGAGACGACCTCGGGGCCGTCCGCACGATCGCCCCAGCCGGAGCCGATGAGGTGCGCCTGCACGCGTCCGGACGCCGTCACCACGTTCGGGAACGCCGCGACGACGGCCTCGGTCGCCGACCCCAGGTACCGGACCATGCCCGCCCCCGCGTGAACGGCCCCGCCCGTGGAGAGCACCGCCGCGCCCGGGTAGCGCTTCGAGCCGGTGTCGATGCCGACGACGCCGCGGGAGTACTTGTCCGACGTCGGCCCCGGTGCGGGCCAGGCCGCCGCGAGGTCGGCGGGCTCCCACTGCCGCAGCATCGGCTCGCCCGGGTGCAGGCCGATGTCGACGACCTCGACGCGCCCGCAGCGCGTCCGCGCCGGTTCGAGCACGTGGCAGGCCTTGAGGCCGCCGAACGTGACGGTGAGCGAGGCGCGGAAGGAGACCTCCGCGCGGCAGGCGTCCGCCTCGAGGCCCGACGGCAGGTCCACCGCGACGACGGGGACGCCGGCGTCGGCGCAGGCGTCCGCGAAGAGCGCGACCTCGGGCCGCAGCCCGGCGCGCCCGCCGATGCCGAGGACGCCGTCGACGACCAGGTCGGCGTCCGGAAGGGCCCCGAGCGCGCCGACCGCGTCGACGTCGCGGCCGCCGGCCGCGACGAAGGCGTCCCAGCCCTGCTCATGCACGCGCGAGCCGCACCGCCACGCCGACACCCGGACGCCGCGCCGCAGCAGCCGCACCGCCGCCCACAGGGCGTCCCCGCCGTTGTTGCCGGAGCCGACGGCGACGAGCACCCGGCGTCCGCGCAGGCGTCCGCGTGCGCTGCCCCGGCCTGGGCCGCGCAGCTCGCGCATGATCGCCGACGCCAGCCCGGACGCCGCCCGTTGCATGAGGACGCCGGAGGCCAGCAGCTCGCCCGTGGCCTCCTCGGCCGCCCGGATCGTCTCGACGCTGTAGATGTCGCGCATGGTTCAACCCTTCGGCTTCGCCTGACCCACTAACCCTCGCACACGACCATCGCGACGGCGACGCCCGCGTCGTGGGTGATGGACAGGTGGATCGTCGTCACACCCAAGGCGTCCGCGCGCGCCCGGACGGTGCCGGACAGCGCGAACCCCGGACGCCCCCCGGCGTCCTTCGTGACGATCGCGTCCGTCCAGACGAGGCCCTCGGGCGCGCCGAGCGCCTTGGCGAGCGCCTCCTTCGCGGCGAACCGCCCGGCGAGCGTCTGGACGGCCCCGGACTGCTCGGCGGGCGCGAACAGCCGATCGCGGACGCGCGGACGCTCGACGGCGCGGCCGAACCGCTCCAGGTCGCAGACGTCGACGCCGATCCCGACGATCATGCCCCGAGCCTGCCCGGGCTCACTCGACCGTGACGGACTTCGCCAGGTTGCGCGGCTGATCGACGTCGTGACCCTTGAGGGTCGCGAGCTCGCAGGCGAACAACTGCAGCGGCACGGTCGCGACGAGCGGCTGGAGCAGGGTCGAGACGCGCGGCAGCTCGATGATCTCGTCGGAGTACGGCCGCACCTCCTCGTCGCCCTCCTCGACGAGCACGACGGTCCGCGCGCCGCGGGCGCGCACCTCCTGAATGTTGGAGATGACCTTGTCGTGAAGCTGATCGCGGCCCTGCGGCGGCACGATCACGAAGATCGGGATGCCGTCCTCCACCAGCGCGATCGGCCCGTGCTTCAGCTCGCCGGCGGGGAAGCCCTCGGCGTGGATGTAGCTGATCTCCTTGCACTTCAGCGCGCCCTCGAGCGCCACCGGGTAGCCGACGTGCCGGCCCAGGAACAGGATCGACTCGTGCTCGCCGAACTGCCGCGCGAGCTCGAGGATCTGCGGCGTCTTGTCGAGCACCGCCTGGATCTTCTCGGGCATCGTCTCCAGCTCGGCCATCACGCCGGACACCTCGTCGCCGAACTTCGTGCCCCGCTCCTGGGCCAGGTACAGGCCGAGCAGGTAGCAGGCGGCGACCTGCGTCAGGAAGCCCTTCGTCGACGCCACGCCGATCTCGGGGCCGGCGTGGGTGTAGATCACGGCGTCCGACTCGCGCGGGATGGTCGCGCCGTTCGTGTTGCAGATCGCGATGACCTTGGCGCCCTGCAGGCGCGCGTGCCGGATGGCCATCAGCGTGTCGGCGGTCTCGCCGGACTGGGAGATCGTCACGACCAGCGTGTCGGAGGTGATGATCGGGTCGCGGTAGCGGAACTCGGAGGCGATCTCGACCTCGCAGGCGATCCGCGTCCAGTGCTCGATGGCGTACTTGGCGACGAGGCCCGCGTAGTAGGCGGTGCCGCAGGCCACGATGATGATCTTGTCGATGCGGCGCAGCTCGTCGGGCGCGATGCGGATCTCGTCGAGCACCAGCTCGCTGTTCTCGTTGTAGCGCCCGAGCAGCGTGTCGGCGACGGCCTTCGGCTGCTCGTAGATCTCCTTGCGCATGAACCAGTCGTAACCGCCCTTCTCGGCGGCCGACAGATCCCAGTCGACGTGGAACGGCTTGGACGGGCCGGGGTTGCCGTCGAAGTCGGTCACCTCGTAGCCCTCGCGCGTGACCTCGACCACCTGGTCTTGGCCCATCTCGACGGCGTCGCGGGTGAACTCGATGAAGGCGGCCACGTCGGAGGCCACGAACATCTCGCCCTCGCCGACGCCCACGACGAGCGGGCTGTTCCGGCGGGCCGCGACGATGCGCTCGGGGTGCTCGGCGTCCACCGCGACGAGCGTGAACGCGCCCTCGAGCCGGTTGCAGACGGCGCGCATACCGTCGACCAGGGTCGCGCCGCGGTCCAGCTCGCGGCCCAGCAGCTGGGCGGCGGTCTCGGTGTCGGTCTCGGAGACGAAGTGGACGCCGTCGTCCTCCAGCTCGGCGCGCAGCGTGGCGAAGTTCTCGATGATGCCGTTGTGCACGAGGGCGACGCGCCCGTTCGCACTGCGGTGCGGGTGGGCGTTCACGTCGGTGGGCGCGCCGTGCGTCGCCCAGCGCGTGTGCCCGATGCCGACGGACGCCTCCGCGAGCGGATGCTCGGCCAGCTCGGCCTCCAGATTCGACAGCTTGCCCTGCTTCTTCCGAATCTCGACCGACCCGTCGGCCACGATCGCGACGCCCGCGGAGTCGTAGCCCCGGTACTCCATGCGCCGAAGCCCATCCACCACGACCGTCTTGGCGTCGCGGGGCCCGACGTACCCAATGATTCCGCACATGGGCGTCAGCGTAGCGCCTCGCGATGGCAGGACTGTGGCAGGCTAACCCTTCGTAGAACAGGGAGGTTTGGGGTGATCGACGACGCGCCCGAGGACGAGGAGCTGGACGGCCCCTACGTCACGCGCACGCGCGCGGAGTGGGCGCAGTTGTCGAAACGGCGTCCGATGCGGCTGACCGAGAGCATGGTGCGTGAGGTGCGGTCGGCGCAGGACCCGATCAGCCTCGACCACGTCCGGCAGGTGTACTTCCCGCTGACCGAGCTCATCAACATCTACATCGCGGACGCCGCGACCCTGCATCGCCGCAGCCACGACTATCTGCGGCTGAGCGAGCGCCGCGTCCCGTTCGTCATCGGCGTGGCCGGCTCGGTCGCCGTGGGCAAGTCGACGACGGCGCGGCTGCTGAAGGAACTGCTGAGCAAGGGGCCGGGGCGTCCGAGGGTGGACCTGATCACGACCGACGGCTTCCTCTTCCCCAATGCGGAACTGCAGCGGCGCGGGCTGATGGCCCGCAAGGGCTTCCCGGAGAGCTACGACCGGCACAAGCTGCTGCGCTTCGTGATGGCCGTGAAGTCGGGCGCGCCCGAGGTGCGCGCGCCCGAGTATTCGCACTTGGTCTACGACATCGTGCCGGGCAAGGAGACGGTCGTGCGCCACCCCGACGTACTCATCGTCGAGGGGCTGAACGTGCTGCATCCGCCGCGCCGACGCTCGGGCCCGGGGTCGTTTCCCCTAGCCGTGAGCGACTTCTTCGACTTCTCGGTGTACGTGGACGCCGCCGAGGAGCACCTGCGCCGCTGGTACATCGAGCGGTTCATGAGCCTGCGGTACACCGCCTTCCGCGACCCGCGGTCCTACTTCAACCGGTACCGCTCGCTCAGCGACGCCGAGGCCATCGAGCAGGCCGGCGGGATCTGGGACACCATCAACGGGCCCAACCTCCGCGACAACATCCTGCCCACCCGGGGCCGCGCGACGGTGGTCCTCCGCAAGGACGTCACCCACGACATCGAGTGGATCAAGATCCGCAAGGTGTGA
>NZ_JBDHZL010000097.1:0-10205 GCF_039811905.1 Nigerium sp.
CCTCCCGGGTGACGCGCGTGCCGGCGACCCCCGCCCCGGACGCCGCGTCCGACGACGAGGTCGCGAGCGTCGCCGCGTCCTGAACCGGCGTCCCGAACCGGCGTCCCGAACGGGCGCCTCGCCGGACGCCCGCGCGCGGCCCACTACGCTGTCGCCCATGCCTGAGGTCCGCGAGCGGGTGCGCCGGGAGGTCGTGTCGTACGTCCGCCGGTCGGCCCGCATGAACACCAGCCAGCAGCGCGCGTGGGACGCCCACGCCGACGACTGGGTCGTCCGGGTGCCGCCGCGCGACACCTCCACCTCGATCGCCGCGGACGCCGCCGTCGACTTCGACGCCGTCTTCGGACGCCGCGCCCCCCGCGTCGTCGAGATCGGCCCCGGGCGCGGCGAGTCGCTCGCGGCGCTCGCCGCCGCGCACCCCGAGGTCGACGTTGTCGCGTTCGAGGTGTTCGAGCCGGCGGCCGCGTCGATCCTGTCCCGGCTCGCGCGGGCCGGGGTCGGCAACGTGCGGGTGCTCGTCGCGAACGGCGCCGAGGGGCTCGAGCGGCTCTTCGGGCCGGGCGAGGTCGCCGAGCTGTGGACCTTCTTCCCCGACCCCTGGCACAAGGCTCGCCATCACAAGCGCAGGCTGGTCTCCCCCGAATTCGCCGCACTCGCGGCGTCCCGGCTGGCGCCCGGCGGGCTCTGGCGCCTCGCCACCGACTGGGACGACTACGCCGAGTGGATGCGCGAGACCCTGGACGCCTGCCCCGGCCTGACGAACGTCCACGGCGGCTGGGCGCCGCGGTGGGCCGACCGTCCGCTCACGAAGTACGAGCAGCGCGGACTCGCGGCCGGGCGCCGCATCCACGACCTCACGTACACCCGGGTCGAGGGGGCCGCCGCATGAGGTTCCGGCTCGACATCGCCTACGACGGCGCCGGTTTCCACGGCTGGGCGGGCCAGGGCGGCGAGTTGCGCACGGTCCAGGGCGAGCTGGAGGGCTGGATCGGCCGCGTCCTGCGCCTCGACTCCCCGGCCGAGCTCACCTGCGCCGGGCGCACCGACGCCGGCGTCCACGCGCGCGGGCAGGTCGCCCACGTCGACCTGCCGACCGACGACCCGGACGCCACGGCGTCCGAGCTGTTCCGCCGGCTGGGGCGCGTGCTGCCCGACGACGTGGTCGTCCGGAAGGTCGCCCCGGCGCCCGACGGCTTCGACGCCCGCTTCTCGGCGCTCTGGCGACAGTACGTCTACCGGCTCGCGGATGTCCCGCTCGACCCGCTCGCCCGCAACCAGGTCGTCAAGCTGCGCTCCCCCCTCGATGTCGAGCGCCTGGACGCCGCCGCCTCCTCCCTGGTCGGCCTGCACGACTTCGGCGCGTTCTGCAAACGCCGCGAGGGGGCGACGACCATCCGGGAGGTGCTCGAATGCTCCGCGCACCGCGTCAAGATGGGCACGACCCGCGGCATGGTCGCGGTCACGGTCCGGGCGGACGCCTTCTGCCACTCGATGGTCCGCTCGCTGGTCGGCGCGCTGGTCGCGGTCGGCGAGGGGCGGCGGGAGGCGTCCTGGCTGACGGGCCTGCTCGACCGCACCGAGAGGGCCGGCGACGTCACCGTCATGCCGGCCCACGGCCTCGTGCTCGAGCAGGTCGGCTACCCGCCGGACGCCGAGCTCGCCGAGCGCGCCCGCGTCGCGCGGGCCCGCCGCGACGAAGAGCCGGTCTGCGACAGCGAAGGGACGCCGTGAGCCACTACTTCACCACCCCCGAGGGCCCGGAGCGCCGGCGCAGCGTCGGCGTCCGGTTCTGGGAGACCGACTGGACGTTCACCACCGCGAACGGCGTCTTCTCCGCCGACGGGCTCGACCTCGGCACGGCGGTGCTGCTGCGCACGCACACGCCGCGTCCGGACGCCGCCCGCCTCCTCGATCTGGGCTGCGGCTACGGCCCGATCGCGGTCGGGCTCGCGACCGCCTGCCCGGGCGCGACCGTCGACGCCGTCGACGTCAACGAGCGCGCGCTGGCGCTCACGCGCGACAACGCGGACGCCCACGGCGTCGGAGGGCGGGTGTGGGCGCTGCTGCCCGCCGACGCCGACCCGGACGCCCGCTACGACGAGATCTGGTCCAACCCGCCGATCCGCGTCGGCAAGGCCGCCCTGCACGAGCTGTTGCTGACGTGGCTGCCGCGGCTCGCCCCCGGCGGGGTCGCACGCCTCGTCGTCGGCAAGAACCTCGGCGCCGATTCGCTGCAGCGCTGGCTGGTGGAACAGGGGTACGCGTGCGCGCGAACGGCGTCCGCCAAGGGGTTTCGCGTGTTCGAGGTGACCTCCGCGGTCGCATGACGGCGTCATGAACGAACGCCCAACAATCGGCACAGACGTTCACTTCCCTGACCCCCAGGGGGTGCCTACAGTGGGGAAATCGACAGGGGGCGCGTTGCTCCCGGTGAGGAGGTTCTATGGGTATCGGTGACAAGATCTCCAACGCTGCCGAGGATTTCGGCGGCCGAGCTAAGGAAGCTGCGGGAGACCTCACTGACAACGAGAAGCTGCAAGCCGAGGGCAAAGGCCAACAGGCCTCCGCCAATGCCAAGAAGGCAGGCGAGAAGGTCAAGGACGGCATCAAAGACGCAGCCGACGGTGTCAAGAAGTCTGTCGACTGACTTCACCATCAACGAACCCAGGGGCGGTGCTCACGGAGCACCGCCCCTGGCGCATGTCCGGGGCTCCGTGCGCGCAGGACGCCCGCGCGGACGACCGCCGCGGCGTCCCTGCTTGACGGGCGAAACCCATGGGAGACGCCTGAGCGCTGAAAGGCTAGGCTGACAACGCCGCGTGGGGAACTCGGTGGGATTCCGAGGCTGACCCGCAACCGTGACCGGAGCACCCGGCCAGCCGGACCGCCCGCGCGGCCTGGTACCACGGCCCGTCGAGGAACGCGGGGTGGGGGCGGCGCCGATCCTCGCCGCTCCGCACAACGTGCCTCGGGAAAGGACTCCCATGTCACGTCTGTCACGCCTCCTGGTCGCCCTGATCGCGACCTGTCTCGCGTTGGTCTCCACCGCCCTACCCGCCCACGCCGCGGGCAACGCCGACGCCGCCCGCAAGGCGGGCGACTACATCGCCTCCCAGGCCGGCAGCGTCGGCTCGAACGTCGGCCAGGCCGCCGACTCGCTGCTCGCTCTCGCCGCGGCCAAGGACGACGCGAAGGCCGAGACCGCGAAGCAGCTTCTCGACGTCGCGAAGGCCGGCGCCGCCGACTACAGCAAGGATCCGCAGGGCGCCGCGAAGCTGGCGCTCGTCGCCGCCGCCTGGGGCATGGACGCCAAGGACTTCGGCGGCACCGACACCATCGCCGCGACGACCGCGGGCATCAAGGAGGACGGCTCGTTCGGCCAATACCCCGGCCCGTACGCGTCCGGCATGGGCATCCTCGCGCTCGCGCGCAACAAGGCCGAGGTGCCCGAGCGGATGGTCGCCTACCTGATCCAGCAGGCGAACGCCGACGGCGGATTCACCTACCAGGCCGGGCAGCCGTCCAGCGCCGATAACACCGCGATGGCGATCCTCGGCCTGTCGGCCGTGAAGGACGCCCCGGGCGCGCAGGACGCGCTGACCAAGGCCCAGGAGTGGGCGAAGAACGCCCAGGGCGAAGACGGCTCGTGGGCCGGCTACAACAAGATCAACTCGACGGCGATCATGGGTTCGGCCCTGCAGACCGTCGGCGTCGAGCAGCCCCGCGCGGTCGACTACCTCGTCGCGCAGCAGTCCCAGGAGGGCTGGCTGCCCGGCGACGGCGGCCAGCCGAACCTGCTCGCCACCCAGCAGGCCACGCTCTTGCTCGGGGACACGTCGTACGCGACCGTGATGGCGTCCCCGGCGCTCGGCGGGCCGACGCCGCCGCCGGCTCCCGTGCCCACCATCGGCGGCGAGGGCAGCGACCTGAACGTCATCCCGATCATCGTGGCGATCGTCGCCCTGTGCGCCGTCGCGATCTTCCTGTTCGCGCGTCAGGCGCGCGCCCGGCGCGCGCACTCGACCGAGCTGTCCGCCCGTGAGGACGCCGCGTACGCCGTGCGCACCGGAGCGGCCGCCGAGGCCCCCGTCACGGACGACCTCACGGCCGGGGCCACGGTGACCGCCGCGGCGACCGGGCTCGCGGCGCGTCCGGAGGATGTCGAGGAGGAGGCGGAGAAGGAGGCCGAGGGGTCGGAAACCGTCGTGGAGGAGTCGTCGGACGACGTCCCGGCGCCCGACGATCCCGAGGCGGAGACTGCCGCCGTCATCGAGCCTGAAGCCGCTGCCGCCGAGGAGGCGTCCGAGGGCGAGGAGTCTGAGGAGAAGTCCGAGGAGGGCGAGCCCGCGGCCGCCGCCGAGGCCGAGGCGTTCGCTGCCGGCGAGGAGCCGGCGTCCGCGAGCGAGGGCGCGATCGACGCCGAGACGCAGATGATCGACGAGGGCGCCCCGATTCACCCGGCCGAGCACGAGACCGAAGGCGAGCAGACCGAAGGCGAACAGTCCGAGGGCGAACAGACCGAAGGCGAGCAGACCGAAGGCGACGAACACCACGAGGACGCCGCCGCCACCATGGTCGAAGAAGGCGGCCCCGTGCACCCCGACGAGCACGAACCCGAGGGTGAGCACCACGAAGGCGAGCACCACGAGGGTGAGCACCACGACGACCACGGGCATCGCGAGTGAGGCGTCTGGCGACCCTCACCGCCCTGGTCGTCTGGCTGCTCGCGGCGCTCGTGGCCCCCGCGGTCGCGGCGCCGACGGCGTCCACCCCTGCCCCCGCGTCGTGCGCGGGGGTCTGGGTGGTCGTCGGGTCGCAGCAGCGGTGCGCGACGGCGTACGGCACGGGTGACCAGGCGCTCGACAGCGCCGGCTTCGACGTGACCCGCTCGGGCGGGCTGGTCTGCCGCATCGACGGCAAGCCCGACCGGTGCGAGCTCAAGATGGACGCCTACTGGTCGTACTGGCACGCCGAGCGCAAGCCCGACGGCAGCTACGGCGCGTGGGCGTACTCCAACGACGGCTCGGCGACCTACCGGCCGCGCTACGGGGACGCCGAAGGCTGGTCCTTCGGCGACGGCAAGACGCCTCCCCCGGCGCTGCCGGCGTCCGGGTCGATCGTGCCGAGCGCGGCCCCCGCGTCCCCGACCGCGCCCACGGCGTCAGCTCCCGCGGGCACCACGGCCGCACCCGCGGCGTCCCCCACCACCGCGTCCCCGGCGGCCCCGGCCGCCGGCGGTAACGCGACCGGGGCCCTGGTCACCGGGGGCATCGTGCTGCTCGGCGCGATCGCGCTGGTCGTCGTGCTGGCCCGGCGAAGAAGGGCACGCTGAGCCCGGTGCGGCCCGCCCGCCGCGGCGTCCATCCGTGGGCGTGGTGGGGGTGGGCGATCGGGGTGGCCGCGGCGGCGTCCCTGACGACGAACCCGCTGCTGCTCGTGCTGCTCGGCCTCGGCGTGACCGCCGTGATGCTGCTGCGCCGCACGGACGACCCCTGGGCCCGATCGGTCGGCGTGTACTTCGCGCTGGCCGGGTTCGTGCTGGTGGTGCGGCTGGTGTTCCAGGTCGTGATGGGCGCGGGGACCGGGCCCACGGTCGTGCTGCGGCTGCCGGAGGTGCACCTGCCCGCGTGGGCGGCGGGCGTCCGGCTGGGCGGCGCCGTGACGGCCGAGGCGCTCGCGTACAGCCTCTACGATTCGCTGCGGCTCGTCGTCGTGCTGCTGTGCCTCGGCGCGGCGAACACACTGGCGAACCCGCGCCGGGCGCTGCGGAGCGTCCCGGCGGCGCTGTACGAGGCGTCCGTCGCGGTCGCGATCGCCCTGTCGGTCGCGCCGCAGCTCATCGAGTCGACCCAGCGGATCAGGCGTGCCCGGCGCCTCCGCGGCGGGGCGACGAAGGGGTGGCGCGCGGTCGTCTCGGTCGTCGTGCCCGTCATCGCGGACGCCGTCGACCGCTCGCTTTCCCTGGCCGCCGGCATGGAGGCCCGCGGCTTCGGCCGCACCCGCGAGTCGGGGCCGCCGCCGCGCCGGCTCACGGCCGGCCTGCTCGGCGGCACCGGGCTGCTGGCGTTCGGGGCGTTCGTCCTGCTCAGCGTGCCCTCCGCGCTGCCGTGGGCGCTGGCCTGCCTGGCGGCGGGCGTCGCGACGGTCGTCGCGGGGCTGCGCGCCTCCGGACGCCGTCAGCGCGTCACCCGCTACCGCCCCGAGCCCTGGACGCCGCGCGACACCGCCCTGGTCGCCTCGGGCGTCGTCGCGGCGGCGATCGTGGCCGTGCTGGGCGTCGTTGCGTTCGACATCGTCCACCCGGGCACCGACCCGCTCGTCTGGCCCGCCCTGCACCCGGCCTTCGTGGCCGCGCTGGGCGGCGTCCTCGGGCCGCTCGCCCTCACGCCCGACCCGGCTCCGCGCGCCGTGGGGGTGGCCGCGTGATCGAGCACCCGATCGTCCTCGACGGCGTCACCATCACCTACCCGGACGCCTCCGCCCCGGCCCTGCGCGACGTCTCCTTCGCGATCGCCGAGGGCGACCTGTGCGTCGTCGTCGGCCGCACCGGCACGGGCAAGTCCACCCTGCTGGGGGCGCTCAACGGGCTCGTGCCCCACTTCTCCGGCGGGACGCTCACCGGCAGCGTCAGGGTGGGCGGGCGCTCGACCGCCGACTTCCGGCCCCGCGAGCTCGCGGACGTCGTCGGCTACGTCGGCCAGAACCCCGTCGCCGGCTTCGTCACCGACAACGTCTCCGACGAGATCGCCTACGGCATGGAGCAGTTGGGCCTCTCCCCCGCCGCGATGCGCAAGCGGGTCGAGGAGACGCTCGACCTGCTCGGCATCGCGTCCCTGCGGCACCGGCCGCTGCTCGACCTGTCCGGCGGCCAGCAGCAGCGGGTCGCGATCGCGGCCGTGCTGGCCGCGCAGCCGCGCGTCCTGGTGCTCGACGAGCCGACGTCGGCGCTCGACCCGACCGCCGCCCAGGACGTTCTGGGGGCGATCACCACCCTCGTGCACGAGGTCGGGCTGACCGTGGTGCTCGCCGAGCACCGGCTCGAGCGGGTCATCCACGTGGCCGACACGATCGCCTGGGTGCGCCGCGACGGCACGGTCGAGGTCGGCGACCCCGGCGGCGTCCTACTGCGCTGCGACGTCACCCCGCCCCTGGCCGACCTCGCCCGGACGCTGCACTGGCCGACCGTCTTCCGCTCCGTCCGGGACGCCCGCCGCTACGCCCAACGCCACGACATCGCCGTCGAGACGCCCGCCGACCCGCCGCTGCCCGCCGGGCCCGTCGGCCTCCGCCTCACGGATCTCTCGGTGGCCTACGGCCCCACCGAGGCCGTCGACGGCGTCACGCTGGGCTTCGTCACCGGCACGGTCACCGGCCTCATGGGCCGCAACGGCGCCGGCAAGTCGTCGCTGCTGTGGGCGATCGCCGGGGGCGTCCCCAGCACCGGGCGGGTCGTCGCCGACGACGCCGTCGACCCCCGCAGCCTCTCCCCCGCGGACGCCCGCCGCGCGGTCAGCCTCGTCCCCCAGACCGCCGGCGACCTGCTCTACCTGCCGAGCGTCGGGCGCGAGTTGGCGCAGGCCGACGCCGAGACGGGCGCCGAGCCCGGCACCGCCGCCGCGATCCTCGCGCGGCTGCACTCGTCCCTCCCGCTGGACGCCGACCCGCGCGACCTGTCCGAGGGCCAGCGCCTGTCCCTCGTGCTCGCGATCCAGCTCACCGCCAGCCCGAGCGTCGTGCTGCTGGACGAGCCGACCCGCGGCCTCGACTACGCGATGAAGGGACGCCTCGCCCGCATCCTGCGCGGGCTCGCCGCCGAGGGCCGGACGATCGTCGTCAGCACCCACGACGTCGAGTTCGCCAGCCACGTCAGCGACCGCCTCGTCGTGATGGCCGACGGGCAGGTGATCGCCGACGGCACGACGCGGGCGGTGGCGACGTCCTCGCCGACGTTCGCGCCCCAGGTCGCGAAGGTGTTCTCCCCCGCGCGCGTCCTGACGGTCGCCGAGGTCGAGGCGAACCGATGACCGCCCCGGGCACGCGCGCCGGGCGGCGTCCCCCCTCCCCGGACGCCCCCGCGCCGGCCCCCACCCGGACGTCACCCCGCCCCCGCCTCGCCGGACGCAGCCGGCTCATGCTCGCCGTCGCCGCCCTCGCGGGCCTGGCCGCGTTCGCATGGCCGCTGATCGTCGCCCCCACCGGCACCGTGCCGGTCACGCTCGCCCCGCTCGTGTTCGCGGGCGTGCTGCCGCTGATCCTGGCCGTCGTGCTCTCCGACCTCGCCAGCGAGGCGCTCGACGTCAAGGGGCTCGCGATGCTCGGCGTCCTGGCGGCCGTGGGGGCGGTGCTGCGCCCCCTCAGCACCGGGACGGCCGGCATGGAGCCCATCTTCTTCCTGCTCATCCTGGGCGGGCGCGTGTTCGGAGGCGGGTTCGGCTTCGCGCAGGGCGCGCTGACGATGTTCACCTCCGCCCTGCTGACCGGCGGCGTCGGCCCGTGGCTGCCCTACCAGATGATCGCGGCGGGGTTCGTCGGGCTGGGCGCCGGGCTGCTGCCGCGGGCGTCCGGACGCCTCGAGGTCGCCCTGCTGGCCGCGTACGGCCTCGTCAGCGGCTTCGCCTACGGCTGGCTCATGGACTTCGCGTTCTGGCCGTTCGCCCTCGGCCCCCAGACGCAGTTCTCGTTCGACCCGGCCGCGACGCCGCTGGAGAACCTGCACACGTTCGTCCTGTTCAATCTGGCGACCTCGATGGGCTGGAACCTCGGCCGCGGGCTGACCTCGGTCGCGCTGATCGTCCTGCTCGCCCCCGGGCTGCTGCACGTCTTGCGTCGGGCGGCGCGGCGGGCGTCCTTCGCGTCGTGACCGGCGCGCGGGCATCTGTGACCGAAGCGTGAGATGGGGACCCTTCGCCGGAATAGCGAACCCTGCAAGGATGTTGGCGGTAAGAGAGAACAACCGGAGGAGAGACCTACATCATGGCGGTTTACACGCTTCCCGAGCTCGACTACGACTTTGGTGCCCTGGAGCCGCACATCTCGGCTCAGATCATGGAGCTGCACCACGACAAGCACCACGCGACCTACGTCGCGGGCGCGAACACCGCGCTGGAGAAGCTTGAAGAGGCGCGCGACAAGGGCGACAACGGCGCGATCAACAAGCTGGAGAAGGACCTGGCGTTCAACCTGGGTGGGCACATCAACCACTCGGTGTTCTGGAAGAACATGTCCCCCGACGGCGGCGGCGAGCCCGACGGTGAGGTCGGCGCGGCGATCGACGACTACTTCGGCTCGTTCGAGAGCTTCAAGAAGCAGTTCAGCGACAACGCGACCTCGATTCAGGGCTCCGGCTGGTCGATGCTGGTGTGGGACACGCTGGGCAAGCGCCTCAACCTCGCCCAGCTCTTCGATCAGCAGGGCAACCTGCCGGCCGGCCAGCTTCCGATCCTGCAGCTCGACATGTGGGAGCACGCGTTCTACCTGCAGTACAAGAACGTGAAGGCCGACTACGTCAAGGCCTGGTGGAACGTCGTCAACTGGGAGAACGTGCGCCAGCGTCTCGACGACGCCGTCGCCACCGAGATCAAGTACTGATCGCCCCGCGTTCGATCGGAAACCCATCGGACGCCTCCCGCCCTCGGCGGGAATCGGGCTTCACAGCGGCCCCCAGCCCCTCGGGCTGGGGGCCGCTGCACGTCCGCTCGCGCGAGCCTGTGGTCTGACCAACAACGTCCAAGCGGGCGGCAACCACGGCAACAGACCTGAAATATTCTCAGCAATCTCCTATCTTCAGGAGTGGAAACGGACCATTCCTGAGGAGTTTTCATCATGGCTTTCAAGCGCCAGACGATCGCGGCCACGGCGACGGCCGCCCTGCTCGTGGGGGGATCGGCGTACTACCTGAGCGCGCAGGCGTCCGGGCCGGCGACCGTCGCGATCCCGAGCGCGGCGGCGTCCACGATCGCTCCGCGCGCGGCCTCGACGGTGAACCGCGACCTCGACGCGCGTCCCGCGCCGACGACGGTCGCGACGCTCACCCCGAGCGCGACGGCGTCCTCCGCCAAGACCACCGCGCCGGCGAAGGCCACCACCAAGGCCGCACCGACGCTCGCGGCCGCGAAGAAGGCGTCCGTGAAGAAGTCCGCGGCCAAGACGCCCGAGAAGACCCAGGCGACGAAGACGGCGAAGGCGACCCAGAAGTCCGAGAAGTC
>NZ_JBDHZL010000098.1:0-10085 GCF_039811905.1 Nigerium sp.
GTCGTCTCGTTCGGCGGCGTGTTCAGCGACGACATCCACTGGGGCGGGGCGCTGATCTCGATCCCGTGGCAGCTGTACCGCGAGTACGGCGACAAGGCGACGCTGGCGTCCGCGTACCCGGCGCAGCAGCGGTACGTCCGGTCGCTGCAGGCGCGGTCGTCCGGCTATCTGATCTCGTTCGGCCTCGGCGACTGGATCACCCCGGCCAAGGGCCGACAGACCCAGCTCACCGTCTCGATGGGCTACTACGCGGCCATGCGCCGGATGGTCGACAACGCGACCATCCTCGGCAAGCCGTCGGACGCCGCGGCGTACGCGGCGACGGCGTCCCAGATCAGGGCGGCGATCAACGCGAAGTACTACCGGGACGGGCTCTACGGCTCCGAGCAGGCGACGAACGCGATGGCGGTCGCGCTCGGCATCGCGCCGGACGCCGAGCGCGCGAAGGCGTCCCTGGTGTCGGTGATGCAGGGCTGGCAAGGGCATTTCAACACCGGCGAGATCGGCCTGGCGTACCTGTACGACGCGCTGCACGCGATCGGACGCGACGACCTCCTCTGGACGGCCGCCATGCAGAGCACGGCGCCCTCCTTCAAGTGGTTCGTGACGTCCGGGTCGCCGGCGCTGCCGGAGGCGTGGTCGGGCATGGACGGCGGCTCGTCGCTCGCCCACATCATGCTGGGCTACCCGGCCCAGTGGGCCTACACCGGCCTGGCCGGCATCGGGCAGGCGTCCGACTCGGTCGCGTACAGCCACCCCGTCATCCGGCCGGCGGTGTTCACCGGGCCGGACAAGGTCACGGTGACCCGCGAGACGGTGCGGGGGCGGATCGGCGTCTCGTGGACGAGGTCGGGCGGCACGGCGTCCGTGACCGTCACCGTCCCGGACAAGATCGGACGCGCGACGGTGATCCTGCCCTCCGGCACGCGGGACGTGGGCCCGGGCACGACGACCCTGACCACCACCCTCGGGGCCCGGCCCTACGCCGCCGCAGCCTTCGGCGTCCCGACCGGGACCCTGTGGAAGCTGCCCTGGTCGGCTGCGATCTGGGGCACCGTCGGCGCCAAGGTCAAGACGATCATCTACGCGCAGTGGCAGGCGACGGGCTTCACCGCCCCGAAGGTGGCGCTGCCGCCCGGCTCGCGGGTGTGGAAGCGGCGCACAGCCGCGACGATCTACGTCACCGACCCGGCCGGCGCGGTGCACGCGCTGACCGCGGCCGAGTGGAAGGCGCTCGGCTACCCGAAGCCCACGATCGTCTGACGCCTACCGCAGCGCCGCCGCCCGGGTGAGGAACTGCTTCAGCAGCGGCCCGGCGGTCTTCGCACCGGATTCCCCATCCTCTACGAAGACCGCCACCGCCAGGTCGCCCTGGATCGCGATCATCCACCCGTGGAACCGGACCGGCGCCGCGCCGTAGCTCGCCGTGCCCGTCTTCGCGATCACCTGGCCGCCCGGCGTCCCCTGCAGGAACGTCGCGCCGCCGGTCGTCACCACGCCGCTCATCAGCGACCGCAGCTGCCCGGCCTCGGACGCCGTGAGCGGCCGCGCGGGCGCGGCCACGGCGTCCGGCTGCTCACCCTCGACCAACCACGGGCGCACCGCCTCGCCCTTCGCGATGGACGCCGCGACCGTCGCCATGCCGAGCGGCGACGCCAGCACCTTGCCCTGCCCGATCATGGACGCCGCGTGCTCGACCGTCGGCGCGTCGCCCGGCACCTCGCCGAGCACGCCCGGCACGACGAGATCGGGCGCCACGTTCAGCCCCAGCGCATCGCCGGCCGCGCGCAGGTCGGCCTGGGACACCTTGTCGCGGTTCGAGATGAACGCCGCGTTGCACGAGTGCGCGAACGCCGTCGAGAACGGCACGCTGCCCAGCGCGGACGCCGGGTACCCCTGGAAGTTGTCGAACCGCATGCCCTCGACCGTGATCGACGGCGTGCAGGCCACGCGGCTGCCGGGCGCGATGCCGGCCCGCAGCATCGCGAGCCCGCTCACGGTCTTGAAGGTGGAGCCCGGCGCGTACTGGCCGAGCGTGGCGGTCGAGTAACCGCCGCCGCCCTGCCCGGACGCCGCCGCGAGCACCGCGCCGTCGCTCGGCCGGATCGCCACGATCGCGGACGCCGGCTTCACCGGCCCGAGCACCGCCTCGGCGGCCTGCTGCAGCCCGACGTCGATCGACAGCGCGAGGTCGCGCCCGTCGGTCTGCTCGACGCCGTACAGCTCCCGCCCCGTGCCCGGCCGGTCGCGCAGCTCGGCGAGCACCTGGTACCCCGCCGAGCCGCGCAGCACGTTGTCGCGCCGCGATTGCAGCCCCGTGAGCCCGACGAGGTCGCCCGCGGCCACGGCGCCCTGGGACTTCTCGATGATCTCGGGCGTGGCCTCGCCGACCACCCCGAGGATCGGCCGCGCGAACGACGGCGTCAGCCCCAACGGACGCACCGTCTTGATCGGCCGCACCCCCTCGATCGCGACCGCCTTCTCGGCCTGGGCGGCCTGCATCGGGTCGTTGTCGCGCAGCACCGCGGCCTCGACGTACGCCTTCGGGCCGGCCTTCTGCACGCGCGTCGCGTAGCGCTCCGCATCGAGACCGACCACGGACGCCAGCCGTCGCGCCGCCGCGACGGCGGCCGCCGCGTCCACCGTCGTCTTGTCGACGCCGACCCTGGTCGCGGGCTGGTTGTAGGCCATGCGCGCGTCGCGCGCGCCGACGATCGCGCCGCGGGTCGGCAGCAGCCGGCGGCCGCGCAGCCGCTCGTCGCCGGCCAGGCCGGGCGCGACGACGGTCGGCGCCCAGGACGCCCGCCAGGCGCCCCCAGGGCTGCCCGCGGTCGAGAGGGTGACGGTCGCGTCGTACTCCCAGTCGGGGTGCCCGGCGAGCAGCGGCCAGCGGTAGTGAAGGACGGCCTCGGCGCTCGCCCGGTCGGGCCCGAGGCGCACATCGCCCACCGTGACGGCGGGTTTCGCCGCGATGCCGCGGGTGATCGTGGCGTACTCGGCCGCCGGGTCGACCCCGGCGGTGACGTGGAAGCCCGCGTTGTCGAGCGCGCCCCGGGACGCCTGGTCGGCGATGCGCTGGGCGAGCGCGCGGGCGTCCCGCTCGGCGGAGCCCTGCCACCAGACGACCGCGAACGCACCCGCGGCGACGAGCGCGACGGCGACGACGGCGGCCACGATCTTGTGCGTGCGCGACATGCCCCCATGGAAGCACACGGGTCCGACACGTCCGGAGAGATTCGGCGCCGGGGCCGATGATCGGCATGATGGTCCGCGCGGGGGCCACCCCGGGAAAGGAGGTCCGGCCGTGACCGAGTCCACCCCCTCCGGCGACGCGCCCGGCTTCGCACCCCCCGGCGACTCCCCCGACTTCGCTCCCCCGGACGCCTCCCCCTCCTTCCCGCCGCCCGCCGGCCCCGCCGTCGGCGGCGCGGCACGCGACAGCCGCCCGCACCGGCGATCCTGGTTCTCCCGGACGCCCCGGACCCCTCGGAGCGCTCGGACCCCTCGAGCGTCCCGGCCTCGGACCCGCCGCCGCGGCCGGCTCGCCACGGCGCTCACCGCCGCGGCCGCCGTGTGCGTGCTCGTGGTGGCGCTCGCGGTGACGCGGCCCTGGGACGTCCAGGTCACGCACGTCGCCCCGCCCCTGCCGGACCTCGCGTCGACGCCCCGCCCCGCCTGGACCGTGAGCCTGGGCGACGGCGTCTGGGCGGGGCGCGTGCTCGACCCCGGCCGCACGCACCCGCGCCTCGCCGACCGGATCCTGATCGACTCGCTCGACTCCGACGGCCACCTGACGGCCGTGAACACCGAGACGGGCGCGGTCGCCTGGCGCTCGCCCCAGCTCTACGACGCGCGGTGCGTGCTCGGCCACCCAACCGCGGTCGCGTGCCTGGTCAACGGGCAGATCACGCTGTACGACGTCGAGGACGGCCGCAAGCGCGACTCGTTCGCCGCCCCCGCCGCCGTCACCGGGCTCGCCGCGACGGACGCCGCCGTCTTCGCGCTCAGCTACGACCAGACCGTCAAGTCCCCGGTGACGCTGCGTCGGCTCGGCTGGAACGGCTCGGTCGCCTGGACGCGCGAGATCGCCCCCGCCGGCGACTACCTCGCCGACCGCGAGGGCCCCGCGCTCACGCTCGACGGCGACCGCATCGCCGTGACCGCGCAGGGCCCCGGCGGCGTCTCGGACGCCCGCGGGCTCGTCGTCAAGACGTCCGACGGCGCGCCCGTCGTCGCCCCCGGCTCCTACTCCTTCGCGGCCACCGGCGAGCTCGCGCTCACGCGCGACGACCAGACCACCCAGCTTTTCGACCGCGACGGGCACCCCGGCGTCTCACTGGGCGGAACACTTCTGCCCCTCGCGATGGACGCCGCCCGCGCCGACGCGCCCCTCGTCGCCGCGACCGAGGACGGGGTCACGCGCTTCGCGCCCAACGGGACGCCCCAATGGACGTCCACGGACGTCTCGCTCCCGAGCGCGGCGTGCGGGTCCGCGGTCCTCCAGGCGATGGATGGCCGCGTGACGGCCGTGGATGCGGCGTCCGGCGCGAAACTCTGGGAGGCGTCCGGCGGCATGGACGAACCCCGCCTCACCTGCGACGGCCCCCGCGTGGTGGCCACGTTCGACTCCGACGCCGCCCCCGATCCGAGCGATCACCCCGCCGCGGTCGCCTACGACCTGCGGTCGGGGGACGTGGTGTGGCAGGTCGCTGGGCTTCACCGGGTGTTCACGACCAGCCGCGGAATCGTCGACGCCGAGGCTGGATCGGCTACGCTCTATCGCTGAGCCGGAACCGCGACAACGCCTGTTCGTAAGGAATCTGAGCAATGCCGCTCACGCCGTCCCACCCCGTGATGCAACCCGATGCGTTGTGGTTTGACCACTCCGCTCGAGGGCGCATCATTGTATGTGGAGAGTGAACTCTCCACCGAGCAAGAGAAAGTTCGAACCCATGGGCAAGTACGACCTGCACACCGCCACGATCGGTGACCTCCTGCAGGATCCGGACGCGTTGGCCCTCATCGACCAATACGCGCCCGGTCTCGCGGCCACCCCGGCCGTCACGATGTTTCGCGGCATGAATCTCGAGTCCGCGCTCGGGATGGCGGGCGGGTTCCTGCCCGCCGACAAGGTCGAGGCCATCCGGCTACAGATCGAGAGCCTCTGACGTGTGGCCCCTCAGCGGCTTCACCGATGAAGCCGCCTGGAGCCTGACACAGCAAATCGCTCTCGCGCGCGACGCCGGCCTCGACGGGATCGAGCTGCGGCGGGCCGGCGGGCGTCCGGTGGTGCGCTGGTCGCGGGCGGCCGTCCTGCGCGCCCGTGCCGCGCTCGCCGACGCGGGCCTGCAGGCGTCCTGCGTCGCGACCGGCATCGGCAAGGTGGGCCTCGGGCAGCCGCAACGCGCCCGCGTCGCCGAGCTCGACCGCGCGATCCGCGTCGCGCACGCGGTGGGGACGCCGTATGTACGCGTCTTCTCGTTCCGGGTGCCGGCGGGCTCGGAGAACCGGCACCTCACCCAGGCCGTCGACCGCCTCGGCGAGCTGGTGCGCCGCGCCGAGCAGGCGGACGTCGTGCTCCTGCACGAGAACGAGAAGGGCATCGTCGGCTCGTCGCCCGAGCGGTGCGCCTCGCTGGCGGCCGGCATCGACTCGCCGCATCTGCGGCTCATCCTCGACCCGGCGAACTTCGTGCAGTGCGGGTATCGGCCGGCGTCCGAGGCCTACCCGGCGCTGGCCCGGTGGGTCAGCTACCTCCACGTGAAGGACGCGGTCGCCGCGACCGGGCGCGTCGTGCGGGCGGGCGAGGGGGACGCCGAGTGGCCCGCCCTGCTCGCCGCGCTCCGCGCGGACTCGTTCGTGGGCACGGCGTCCGTGGAGCCCCACCTGGGTCTTGGCGGACGCGGCGGCCCCTGCCAGCCGCGCACGTGGCGCTCCGCGGTGGACGCCTACCGCGGTCTGCTGTAGCGGCCCCGTTCGCCCTCAGCCCTCGGCCGGGAGCCGGGCCACCACGCCGTCCAGGATCAAGGCGACGCCCAACTCGTATCCACCGTCGCCCCCCACCTGCCCCGGCTCCGCATGCCCGAACCGGGCCGAATCGAGCCGCGCCTGCTCCTCGGCGACGTAGCCGAGTACGAAGTGCAGCAGCGTCGCCGCGGCCGCGCGGGCCTCGTCGGGCGGCAGCCCCGCCGCCGCGAGCAACGTCGCGGGGTGGCGCGTCGGGTCGTGCCGGCTCAGATCGAAGCCCCGGGCGGTGGCCACGAGCTCGGCCGAGTCGCGCAGCGAGAGCAGCACCCGGCGCAGGTCGCGAGCCCACTCCTCGATCGCCGGGCGCCACCGCCCCAGCGGCTCGCGGACGTCCGCGAGGATCAGGTCGGCCACCCCGCCCAACAGCGTCTGCTTGTCGGGCACGTGGTTGTAGAGGGCTCCCGGCTGCACGTCGAGGGCCGTCGCGATGCGGCGCATGCTGAGATCCTGCAGGCCGTACTCCGCCAGGATCTCCCGGGCGGCCTCCAGGATCGCGGCCGTGCTCAAGGGCATGGCGGCAGCGTACCGCGAGGGAGATGAACGACATTTTCATCATCGTGAACGGTGTTCATTTCGCGTGGTAGGTTGCGCCCATGACCCGCTCCGCAGACCTGCTCGCACAAGACCGGGCGCGGCTCTGGCACCCGTACGCGAGCCCGTACGGCGTCGATCCCCTGTACCTGGTGCGCGAGGCGTCCGGGTGTCGGCTCGTGCTCGATGACGGTGCCCGCACCCACGAGGTCGTCGACGCCATGGCGAGTTGGTGGTGCATGATCCACGGCTACCGCCGCCCCGAACTGGACGACGCCCTCGCGCGGCAGGCGTCCCGCTTCAGCCACGTGATGTTCGGTGGCCTCACCCACGAGCCCGCCATCGCGCTCGCCGAGCACCTCCTCGCGCTGGCGCCGGCGGGGCTGACCCGGGTGTTTCCGGCCGACTCGGGCTCGGTCGCCATGGAGGTCGCGCTCAAGATCGCCCGCCAGGTGGGCTGGAAGGCCGGGCGCACCCGCTTCGCCGCGCTGCGCGGGGCCTACCACGGCGACACATGGGGCGCGATGTCGGTGTGCGACCCCGACGGCGGCATGCACGCGATCTACGCCGGGCAGGTGCAGCAGCACGTCTTCCTCCCCCGGCCGCCGCGGTTCGACGCGCCGCCGGACGCCGTCTCGGCGTGGGAGGCCGAGGCGTCCGCCCTGATCGAGGAGCACAGCCGCGAGGTCGCGGCGATCGTGGTCGAGCCGATCCTGCAGGGCGCCGGCGGCATGTGGCCCTGGGCTCCCGCCGCGCTGCAGCACCTGCGGGCCCTCGCGGACGCCCACAGCATGCTGCTCATCGCCGACGAGATCGCCACCGGGTTCGGCCGCACCGGACGCCTGTGGGCGTGCGACTGGGCGGGCGTCCGGCCGGACGTGCTCGCCGTCGGCAAGGCCATGACCGGCGGCTACCTGACCCAGTCGGCCGTGCTCACCACGGACGCCGTCGCGCGCGGGCTGGCCGAGTCGCCGGCGGGCGTCCTCATGCACGGACCCACCTTCATGGCCAACCCGCTGGCCAGCGCGGTGAGCGTCGCGTCGCTGGGGCTGATCGCGTCCGGGTCCTGGCGCGACGACGTGGCGCGCGTCGAGCGCGTGCTGCGCGCCGAACTCGCGCCGCTGGCGTCCCACCCGCGCGTGAGCGAGGTCCGGGTGCTGGGCGCGACCGCCGCCGTCGAGCTGACCACGCCGGTCGACCTGCCGGCAGCGACGCGCGCCGCCGTCGCGGCCGGCGTCTGGCTGCGCCCCTTCCGCAACCTCGTCTACGCGATGCCCCCGTACGTCGCCTCCGACGCCGAGTTGCGCACGATCGCCGGCGGCATCCGCGCCGCCATCGACGCCCAGGAGGACGCTCATGACCACTGACCTCGCCCACGGCATCACCCTCGTGACCGGCACGGACACCGACGTGGGCAAGACCGTCGCGACCGCCGTCTTCGCCAGCCACCTCGCCCAGCGCGGCGTCGACGTGGTCGTCTGCAAGCCGACGCAGACCGGCGTCGTCGGAGACGAGCCCGGCGACGCGGCCACCGTCGTCGCCTTGGCGGGCTTGCCCTCCAACCGCGTGCTCGAGTTCGTCCGGCTGCCCGAGCCGCTCGCCCCCACGACAGCGGGACGCCGCGCCGGCGTCCCGCTGCCGGGTGTCGCCCAGCACGCCGCGCGCATCGCCCGGCTGGCCGAGGAGCACGAGGCGGTGCTCGTCGAGGGAGCGGGCGGCGTCCGGGTGGGCCTAGACGACGAGGGGCGCGATCTGCTCGACCTCGCCGACGCCCTCGCCGCGGCGGGCACGCCGTGCCGCTTCGTGGTCGTCGCCCGGGCCGGGCTCGGCTCGCTGAACCACACCGCCCTGACCTGCGACGCCATCAGATCCCGCGGGCACGAGGTGACCCGCCTCGTCGTCGGCTCGCTGCCCGACGAGCCCGACCTCGCCGAACGCTGCAACCTCTCCGAACTGCCCCAGGCCGCCGGCCTGACGACCCTCATCGCCCTCCCCAGCGGCCTCGGCTCCGACGCCGCCCGCCTGCGGGACCTCGCCAGGAGCATCGCATGACCGATTCCCGATCCGCCGCGACCCGCACCGCGCCGAGCGCCGGCTCTGCCGTCCCGGCCGTCCCTGAAACGCCCGTCGCTACTCCGGACGCCGACGCCGAACTGCTGCGGCTCGGCTACCAGCCGTCGCTGCGGCGCAACCTCGGGCTCGGGGCGCTCCTCGTCTACGGCCTGTTGTTCTTCGTGCCGATGGCGCCCGTCGCCGTGTTCGGCATCGTGGTCAACCGGTCCCACGGCGTCCCGATGCTCGTCTACCTGGTCGCGGCGGCGATCATGGGGCTGTCGGCCGTCAGTTACCGCGAGATGGCCCTGCGCTTCCCGGTGGCGGGCTCGGTGTACGGGTACGTCCGGCTGTCGACCAACCCGTTCTGGGGCTTCGTCGCCGGCTGGCTGATCCTGCTCGACTACATCCTCATGCCCGCCCTGCTCACGATCCTGTCGGCCGTGGCGCTCGCGCACATCCTGCCCGGAATCCCGCCCGCCGTCTTCGCCGCCCTGTTCGTCGGGGCGTCGCTGGCGATGAACCTGCGGGGCCTCGAGATCACGACGCGCATCGGTCTCGTGCTGCTGGCGATCCAACTCGTCGTGATCGGGCTGTTCGTCGCGATCGTGCTGGCCGCGGCGGCCGCGGGGAAGATCCACCTCACCGCTGAGGCCCTGTGGCGGCCCGAGACCTCGTGGGCGGCCGTGCTGTCCGCCGTCCCGATCGCCGCGCTCAGTTTTCTCGGCTTCGACGCCGTCGCCACGCTGAACGAGGAGGCCCGCGGCGGCGGACGCGCCGTCGCCCTGGCGACGTCGCTGCTCCTCGGGCTCATCACGGCCCTGTTCTGCGTGCAGCTCTGGGCGGCGTCCGTGGTGACGAACGCGACCTCGTTCGCGGAGGGCCCGGCCACGAACAGGGCGTTCTACGTGGCAGTGGACGCCGTGGCCCCGGCCTGGTTCACCCCCGTCTTCACGCTGACGAACGCGTTCGTGGCGATCTTCGCGTGCCTGGTCGTCGCGCACGCGGCCTCGGCGCGCCTACTCTTCGCCATGGGCCGCGACGGTGCGCTCCCGCCCGCGTTCGCGCGGACCAACGCCCGCGGCGTCCCGACCGTCGCCACCTGGGTCATCGGCCTCATCGCCCTCGCCGTCTCGGTCGGGTTCGCGGAGAAGGCCGAACTAATGACCTCGCTCGTGACCTTCGGCGCGATGTCGTCCTACGTGCTGTTGCACGCCGGGGTCGTGGTCCGCTGCCTCGGGACCGAACGGTCGCGCCGCTGGCTGACGCACCTGATCGTCCCGGTGCTCGGCGCGGCTGTCCTCGTCACGGCTCTCCTGCGCAGCAGCGCGATCACGCTGGCCGTCGGGTTGGGCTGGCTCTCCCTCGGACTCGTCGGCTACGCGGCGTGGGCGGTCATCCGGCGGCGGGGTGGGCGTCGCGCATGAGCGATCGTCCGTGCGTGGGGCCGCTCGTCCTGGCACAGTGGGACGCCT
>NZ_JBDHZL010000099.1:0-10034 GCF_039811905.1 Nigerium sp.
GACGAGGATGACGAGGAGGACGACGACTACCCCGAGGATGCGACGGAGGAAGACATCGACCTCGTCGTCGCCCTCTACCGCGAAGACGCCAAGCCCGCCGCCCTCGCGCTTCGGCTCGACCTGGCGAACGACCTGGACGAGCTGATCAACCAGCTCCACCGGGTGCCGGGTGAGGCGGGCGTCCTGGGGGTCGTCTCGGTCGCCGGCGACTTCTTCGTGCTGGCCCGGGTGCGTGGCAAGAAGATCCAGGTGCTGCTGTCGGATGCCATCGCGGCCAACGATTGGCCCATCGCGCGCGACGCGGCGGACTACCTGGGTGCCGACATCCCTGAGGACGAGGACGATTCGGGCCCCGTCGGCGACCTAGACATCCTCGCCGACGTGGGCGTCTCGGAGCTCGACCTCGAGGCGCTCGCGAGCGACCTCGACGCCGACTCCGACGAAGTCGTCGAGCGGCTCGCCAAGCGCCTCGGCTACGCGGCCGTGTTCAAGAAGGCGGCCGCCGCCTTCGACGTCTGACCGATGGCCGGCGGTACGCGCTGGCTGGGTGCCATGCGGGACGCCCTCGCCGAGGCCGAGCGTGCGGCCGGGCACGGGGACGTCCCGATCGGCGCGGTCGTTGTGGACGCCGCGGGCACGGTCATCGCGCGGGCGGGCAACGAGCGCGAGCTCACCGGTGACCCGACGGCGCACGCGGAGATCCTGGCGTTGCGGCGGGCGGCGGACGCCTTGCGCGAGCGTTCCTCTCCGGCGGGTGCGGATGCCGATCCGGCGGACGCCGCGGCGTCCCAGCCCGACGGCTGGCGGCTCGGCGACTGCACGCTCGTGGTCACGCTGGAGCCGTGCACGATGTGCGCGGGGGCGGTCGTGAACGCGCGGCTGGCCCGGCTGGTGTTCGGGGCGTTCGACCCGAAGGCGGGGGCGGTCTCGTCGCTGCGTGACGTCGTCCGGGACCCGCGCCTCAACCACCGCACCGAGGTGACGGCCGGCGTCCTGGCCGACGAGTGCGGGGCGCTGCTGCGCGACTTCTTCGCGCGACGGCGTCCTGAATGAACCCGGCATGAACGCCGATTGGCGCCCGCCGCGCGCGGCCGTCTAGAATCTCCGGCGGTGGCGTGTCCGAGCGGCCGAAGGAGCGCGCCTCGAAAGCGCGTGAAGGGTCTCCCTTCCGTGGGTTCAAATCCCACCGCCACCGCTGATGCAGGGCCCGCCGATTCGTCGGCGGGCCCTGCTGCTCGTTGCGGCGCGTCCGGACGCCTCAGGGCTGCGCCGGCAGGTGCGAGCCGGCGGTGACGTGGATGATCTCGCCCGTGATCCCGCGCGATCGTTCCGAGGCCAGGAACGCCACCGTCTGCGCGACGTCGGGGCCCGTCACCAGCCGCCGCAGCGGCGTGATGGCCTCGTAGCGGCCGACGAAGGCGTCCAACTCGGCGATGTCGGTGCGCTGCTCGGCGAACGCCGTCCGGACGAAGCTCGGCGACACCCCGTTCGCGCGCACGCCGACCGGTCCGAGTTCGAGCGCCATTTCCAGGGTGAGGCTGGCCAGCGCCCCCTTGGACGCCGAGTACGCCGCGTCCTTCGCGCCGCCCACGTAGGCCCGCGAGACGACGTTCACAACGCTTGCCTCGTCCGCCTGGTCGCGCCACAGCCGGCGCAACGCGGCCTGCACGAGCAGGAACGGCCCCCGCGCGTTGATCGCGAGCACCCGGTCCCAGTCGGCGGCGTCCAGGTCGGCGAACGGCCGCTGAATCTGGATGCCCGCCGAGTTCACGAGCGCGTGCAGGACGCCGAACCGCTCGGCGATCTCGTCGATCGTCCGCGCGACGGACGCCGGGTCGGTCACGTCGAGTTCGACGCCCACGCACGGCACCCCGGACGCCTCCCGGCGCAGGTCCGCCACGACCACCGACGTGCCGTCGGCGCAGAGGGCCTCCGCGATGGCGATGCCGAGCCCGCCCGCGCCGCCGGTGACGAGGGCGACGCGGGCGTCTGCGCCCGTCATCGGGCGGCGGGCGCGGCGTCGAGGGCTGCCCGCTCGGCCTTCGTGAGGCCGAGCTGGTCGAGGGGCGTCCGGAAGGTCTCGCGCTTGAAGACCAGCGACAGCGCGGACGCCGAGGCGATGAGCCCCGCGTAGATGGCCGGGCCGACCCACGCGGGCGTCCCGCCGACGCCGACGAGCAGCGCGCAGAACACCGGCGCGAAGCCGCCGATCATGAACCCGAACTGGGTGCCGACCGCCATGCCGGTCGCGCGGTCCTTGGTGGCGAAGAGTTCGGAGTAGGTGACGGGCCACACCGCGTTCGTCATGGCGTAGGGGATGCCGAACAGCAAAATGCCGAGCCCGGCGGCCAGCATGAGGTTGTGGGCGGACACCGCCCAGAGCATCAAGGCCGTGACGATGACGCAGCCGATATCGCCGATGATGAAGACGGGCCGGCGTCCGACTTTGTCGGAAAGAATGGCGAACAGCGGCATCGTGAGCACCGACACGGCGTTCCCGATGGCCGTGACCCAGAGCCAGTTCGTCGCGCCCAGATTGTTGCCGTACACGGGGTCGTTGGCGAACGACAGGGTGAAGACGGTGAAAATCGTCCCGATGCCGGCGATCAGCGCGCAGAAGAAGACGTGCAGCACCGATCCCCAATGGTGCTTGAAGAGGCCTGCGAACAGGTTCTCCTGGGCCGCGGGCTCGCCCTGAGCTTTGGCCGCTTTCCGCTCCGCTTTCTCGGCCTCGAACTTGGGGGCCTCCTCGAGGTGCCGGCGGATGTAGTAACCGATCGCGACCACGAGCACGGAGAGCCAGAACGGAATGCGCCAGCCCCAGGCGAGGAAATCCTCCCGCGGGAGCATGACCGACAGCGGAATGAACACGAGCGGCCCGAGCACCTGGCCGAAAGCCGTGCCCGACAGGGTCCACGAGGTGAAATAGCCGCGGCGATGCGAGGGGGCGTGCTCGAACGACAGCGAGTTCGCGCCCGCCTGCTCCCCGGCCGCCGAGAAGCCCTGCACGAGGCGTAACACCACGAGCAGAACAGGCGCGGCCATGCCGATCTGGTCGTAGGTCGGCAGGCAGCCGATCAGGAACGTGCCGATGCCCATCATCAGCAGCGTCAGCATCATCAGGGCTTTGCGGCCCACCCGGTCGCCGATGTAACCCATGAAGAACGAGCCGATGGGCCGGGCCACGTAGCCGACGCCGAACGTCGCGAGGGAGGCGAGCAGCGCGGCGGTCGGGTTCCCTCGCGGGAACATGATCTGTCCGAACATCAGGGACGCCGCGGTGCCATAGATGAAGAAGTCGTAATATTCGAGCGCGCTGCCGATCTAGGCGGCCAGGGCCGCGCGCTTGGGGTCTTTTTGCTGCGTGGCATTCGCCGACGCCGTTGCCGAGTCGGTCACGTTTCCTCCGGATCGCCCGAAAGCCCCACGCTGGGCTTGTCGCACGGTCACCTTAAGCCGGGAATCGCCGCGGAAACAGGAATTCCGTCCTCTCGTGGGGATGCGTGCAGGGCTCCTGACCAAAGGGGGACGCCGCCGGCACGCACGATCCCCTCCGTCGAGGCGTCGCCCGCCGCGCCGCCGCCCAGTAGGGTGAGCGGCATCGGGCCGGGGGGTCCCCGGCGGCTGACGTGAGGAGCGCGCGATGAAGCTGGGACTGATCGGCCTGGGCAAGATGGGCGGGAACATGCGGACGCGGATCCGCGAAGCCGGCCACGAGGTCATCGGGTACGACAAGAACCCCGACGTAACGGACGTCGGCAGCCTCGCCGAGCTGGTCGACCAGTTGACCGAGAGCCCGCGGGTGGTGTGGGTGATGCTCCCCATCCAGTTCGTGACCTCGACGCTCGAGGAGCTCGCGCCCCTGCTGAGCCCCGGGGACATCGTCGTCGACGGCGGCAACTCCCAGTGGACGTGGGATCACCAGCACGCGGACCAGTTGGGCGCCCAGGGCATCCACTTCCTCGACTGCGGGGTCTCCGGCGGGGTGTGGGGCGTCCAGAACGGCTACGCGCTCATGGTCGGGGGTGACGCCGACGACGTGGCGGTCGTCCAACCGATCTTCGACGCGCTCAAGCCGGCGGGCGACTTCGGATTCGTCCACGCGGGCAAGCACGGCGCCGGGCACTTCGCGAAGATGGTGCACAACGGCATCGAGTACGGGCTGATGCAGGCCTACGCCGAGGGCTGGGAGCTGCTGGAGGCGTCCGGCGAGGTGACGAACGTGCCCGAGGTGTTCGAGTCGTGGCGCGAGGGCACGGTGATCCGCTCGTGGCTGCTCGACCTCATGAGCCTCGCGATGGCCGACGATCCGCACCTGGAGAAGATCGAGGGGTACGCCGCCGACTCCGGCGAGGGCCGCTGGACGGTGAACGCGGCCGTCGACCTCGGCGTCCCCGTGCCGACGATTTCGGCGGCGCTCTTCGCCCGGTTCGTGTCGCAGCAGGAGGATTCGCCGGCGATGAAGATGGTCGCCGCCATGCGCAACCAGTTCGGTGGCCACGAGATGCAGGCGGCGAAAGAGGGCGCGCAGGCGCAGCCCGAGAAGCCGATCCCCGACCCCGGGAAGCTGGCGTAGCGATGTTGGCGCTGGCCGATCTCAGGCGTCCGATCGTCGGCGCCCCCATGGCCGGCGGGGTGTCCACCCCCGAGCTGGCCGCGGCCGTCTCCGCCGCGGGCGGCCTCGGCTTCCTCGCGGCCGGCTACCTACCGGTCGCGACGGTCGTCGACCAGGTGCGCTCCGCGCGCGCACTCGGGGCGGAGGCCCTGGGCGTCAACCTGTTCGTCCCCGAGGCCACGCCGCCCGACCTGGACGCCGCTCGCGCCTGCCGCTGGCCGAGCGCCTCGGTGTGGAACTGCCCGACCCGCGTCCGGACGACGACGGCTGGGACGCCAAGGTGGCGGCCCTCCTCGACGACCCCGTTCCGGTGGTCTCGTTCACGTTCGGCCTCGCGCCCGCCGACGTCGTCGCGCGCTTCCGCGACGTCGGTACGTGCGTGCTCGCGACCGTCGTGACGGCCGAGGACGCCGCGCGGGCCGCCGCGACCGGCGTCGACGGGCTCGTCGTTCAGGGCCCGGGCGCCGGGGGGCACCGCGCGACCACGTCCGCTCAGGGCGTCCCGCCGGATCAGCCGCTGCCCGACCTGCTCGCGGCCGTCCGGGCGGCCACGGACCTGCCGATCGTCGCCACGGGCGGCCTGTCGGACGCCGCGTCCGTCGCCCGGGCGCTGGAGCTCGCGGACGCCGTGCAGGTCGGCACCGCCCTCCTCGACGCCGAGGAAGCCGGCACGAACCCCACCTACCGGGCCGCGCTGCGCGACCCGCGGTTCACCCGGACGACGCTCACCCGCGCGTTCTCCGGACGCGTCGCCCGAGGCCTCGACAACCGGTTCATCCGCGAGCACCTGGACGCGCCCGCGGTCTACCCGGCCGTCAACCAGCTCACCGGGCCCCTGCGGCGCGCCGCCGGGGCGTCCGGAGACGCGGACGGCCTCTCGCTGTGGGCGGGAACCGGCTGGCGCGCGGTGCGCGGCGGTCCGGCCGCCGCGATCGTGGACGCCCTCCTCGCGGGCCCCACCGAGGACGCCTGAGGCGGGAGAAAACAGGGGGTTAAAGACATCCGCGACGGCCTGAAGATCCCTCCCACTCCAAGCCGCCGCAGACGCTCTGCACCCGAAGGCGCTGCAGCAATGATCGCCTACTGACAGAGACTTATGCAAATATACGCAACATCTGTCTCAAACCCTAGGGGGGTGACACCCGCCAGGGTGCGCGTCCCGCCCGGCGGCCCGCGGCGTCCCTCGGAAGACGCCCGCGCGGGACGCCCGCTCCGGGGGCGTCCGCTCCCGTAGGATGAACCCCCGAAAGGAGCCGCCGTGAGCCTCGACGCCCTCCTCCTCGCCGGAGCGGTCGTCCTTCTGCTTGCGGTCCTGTCGGCTCGCCTCGGGTCCCGGCTGGGCCTGCCCTCGCTGCTGCTGTTCCTGGCGCTCGGCATGGCGCTGGAGCCGTTCGGCATCCGTCTCGACAACGCCGCCCTCGCGCACTCGCTGGGGTTCGCGGCGCTCGTCTTCATCCTCGCCGAGGGCGGCCTGACGACGCGCTGGGAGGACATCCGGGGGTCGCTGCGCCTCGCCGCGCTGCTGGCCACCTTCGGCGTCGTCGTCTCGGTGGCCGTCGTGGCCCTGTTCTGCCACTTCGTGCTCGGCATGGCCGTGCCGCTGGCGGTGCTCGTCGGGGCGATCACGGCTCCCACCGACTCCGCAGCCGTGTTCGCGGTGCTGCGGACGGTGCCCCTGCCGCCCCATATCCGGTCGGTGCTGGAGGGGGAGTCCGGCCTGAACGACGCCCCGATCGTGCTCTTCGTCGGCGTCGCGACGTCGTGGGCGATCGGCGAGCTGCCCGAGGGCGGCCCGCTGGTGATCGCGGGGCTCGTCCTGGTCGAGTTGATCGGTGGCACGCTCTTGGGCCTGCTGATCGGATTCGCCGGCCGGTGGGTGCTGCAGCGCCTCGGACTGTCGGCGTCCGGGCTGTTCGTCTTGGCCGTGATGGGGGTGATCGTGCTGGCCTACGGGCTCGGCACCCTCGTGCACGTGTCGGGCTTCGCCGCCGTCTACGTGTGTTCGGTGGTGCTGGGCAACGGCACGCTGCCGTTTCGGAACGCCACCCGGTCGTTCGCGGAGGGCATCGGCTGGATCTCTCAGATCGGGCTCTTCGTCATGCTCGGCATGCTGGCCGTGCCGAGCCGCTTCAGCCCGGCGACGATCGGCGAGGGCCTCGTCATCGGGGTGTTCCTGACGTTCGTCGCCCGACCCCTGTCGGTCGCCGCGTGTGCGATCTGGTTCCGGATGCCGTGGCGCGAGCAAGCCTTCGTCTCGTGGGCGGGCCTGCGCGGCGCCGTCCCGATCATCATGGCGACCGTGCCCCTCGCGGCCGGCGTCGATCACGCCGGCCGGACGTTCGACGAGGTCATCATCTTCGTCATCGTCTTCACGATCCTGCAGGCCCCGACGCTCGGCTGGGCGGCGCGCAAGCTCGGCATCACCTCGGGGGAGGACCCGCTCGACATCGAGGTCGAGGTCGCGCCCCTCGACCGCATCCAGGCCGACTTCATGCAGATCAAGGTGCCCGCCGACTCGCGGCTGCACGGCGTCACGATCCAGGAGCTCCGCCTGCCGCGACTCACCGTCGTCGCGGTCATCATTCGCGACGGAAACCTGATCCCGGTGGACGCCCGCGCGCGGATCCGTTCCGGCGACGAGCTGCTCGTGGTGCTGCCCTCACGGGCGCGGAAAGCAGTAGAACAGCGCTTTCGCAGGGTGGGACGCCGGGGGCGGCTGGCGTCCTGGCTGCCGGAGGGCCGCTGAACGGCCCTGGGGCCGCGGCCTCAGCTGTCGGCTTCGGCCCCCGCCTGGATGCGGGGGATGCAGGCGTGGCCGTTCGGCAGCGGAACCGAATCGAGCGGGTTCTTGGCGAAGCCGGTGAAGCCCTTGCCGACCGTGATGTCGACGACGTGGTCGAGCTTGTTCGGGTCGGCGATGAACGTGGCGTTCGGCAGGTAGCTGCGGACAAGCACGACCTCGGGGCTCTTGTCGTTGACGCCCACGACCGTAACGCCGTTGATCGGCTGGGGCGCGTTCGCGATGCGGATCACGCGGAACCCGTCGGCCCGCAGGATCGTCGCGGCGCGCTTGGCGAAGCCGTTGGTCTCGGTGCCATTGTAGAGGCGCAGCACGGCGTGCGACGGCAGGTACTTCGGGCCGACCGCCTGGTCGACGCACGGCTCAGGCGGACGCGGCGGGATCGGCGCGGTGGCGTTGCGGTAGCCCCAGGCGGCGGCGAACAGGACCAGCCCGAGGAGCAACAGCATCGTCAGGGGCGTCTTGATCGAGAGCCACACTCTGCGTGCCGTCATCATGCTCCTGGGGGTCGTTCGTTGGTTCGGTTCAGCGTAACCGACGCCGTCAACTCACAGTTCCAACACGCGTGCGTGCACGGTCTGCCGCTGTTGGAGCGCGGCCCGGAGGGCGCGATGGAGCCCGTCTTCCAGGTACAGGTCGCCGTTCCAGGAGACGACGTGGGCGAACAGGTCGCCGTAGAACGTCGAATCCTCCTCGAGCAGCGCATCGAGGTCGAGGGTGCGTTTCGTGGTGACCAACTGATCCAGCCGGACCTGCTGCGGCGCGATCGCCGCCCACTGCTTCTGCACATACCCGTGCTGCGGATACGGCCGTCCCTCACCCACGCGCTTGAAGATCACCCGGGCAGTCTATTTCACGACGCCGCGTCCGACGACCCGTGTCGCCGAACCGCGCGCCGCGTCCGAGGTAGGCACCCGTCCACCCGTGTGCCAGGCTGGGGCCATGACGCTGAGCAAGGAGGCCGTCGAGGCCGTCAAGCAGGGGTACACGTTCAAGGACGCCGCCGTGCAGTTGGGCGTGCTGGTCGACGGCGATCCGCGACCCGATGTTCCGATCAGCATCACGCTGTCGATGCTGAACCGGCACGGCCTCGTGGCCGGGGCGACCGGCACGGGCAAGACGAAGACGCTGCAGCTCATGGCCGAGCAGATCTCGCGGGCGGGCGTCCCGGTGTTCGCGGCCGACGTGAAGGGCGACCTGTCGGGCATCGCGGTGCCGGGAGAGGCGTCCGAGAAGCTCACGGCGCGCACCCAGGCCATCGGGCAGGACTGGAAGCCGGCCGGCTGCCCCACCGAGTTCTACGCGCTGGGCGGTCAGGGCACCGGCATCCCGCTGCGCGCGACCATCACGTCGTTCGGGCCGCTGCTGTTGAGCAAGGTGCTCGGGTTGAACCAGACGCAGGAGTCGTCGCTGTCGCTGGTGTTCTCCTACGCGGATTCCGCCGGGCTGCCGCTTCTCGATCTGAAGGACCTGACGGAACTGCTGAAGTTCCTCACCTCCGACGCCGGCAAGGCCGAACTCGCCGAGATCGGGGGGCTGTCGAAGGCGACGGCCGGGGTGATCCTGCGCGAGCTGTCCGGGCTGGCCGGGCAGGGCGGCGACGCGTTCTTCGGCGAGCCCGAGTTCGACACGAACGACCTGCTGCGCGTCACGTCCGACGGGCAGGGCGTCATCTCGATGCTGGAGCTGCCGAACCTGCAGGACCGTCCGCAGCTCTTCTCGACGTTCCTGATGTGGCTGCTCGCCGACCTGCACCACGGCCTGCCCGAGGCGGGCGACCTCGACCGGCCGAAGCTGGTGTTCTTCTTCGACGAGGCGCACCTGCTGTTCGACGGGGCGTCCAAGGCGTTCACCGACTCGATCGAGCAGACGGTCCGGCTGATCCGATCGAAGGGCGTCGGGGTGTTCTTCGTGACGCAGGCGCCGACGGACGTCCCGCAGGACGTGCTGGCCCAGCTCGGATCCCGCGTCCAGCATCAGTTGCGCGCGCACACGCCGAACGACGCGAAGGCGCTGAAGCAGACGGTGGCGACCTACCCGAAGTCCGACTACGACCTCGGCGAGGTGCTCACCACGCTCGGCATCGGCGAGGCGATCGTCACGGTGCTCAACCCGAGCGGCGCGCCGACCCCGGTCGCCTGGACGCGCATGCTCGCCCCGACCTCCCTGATGGGACCGATGAATCCGCAGTGGCTCGCCGACGGCGTCGCGAAGTCGGGGCAGATGGCGAAGTACGGGGAGGCGGTCGACCGGGAGTCCGCGTACGAGATCCTGGCGAAGAAGCTGCAGGCCGGTGCGGACGCTGCGGCCGCCGAGGCCGCCGCCAAGGAGCAGGCCAAGGCCGACGCGGCGCGCGCGAAGGAGGACGCCGCTCGGGCCCGGCAGGAGGCGCCGGCGCCGCGGGCGTCCGGGAGGCGTGAGAAGTCGGTCTTCGAGCAGGTCACCGGCAACACCATGGTGCGCCAGATGGCGCGGACGGCCGTCCGGGAGATCACCCGCAGCCTCTTCGGGACGGCGCGGCGCCGCTGAGGGCGTTTCTACCTGACGTTCTCCACACTGGAGTGTGGAGAACGTCACACGGGCGAGAGGTCGGGCGATCGGGCCGTGCGACAGCGCTGC
>NZ_JBDHZL010000100.1:0-10014 GCF_039811905.1 Nigerium sp.
GGCGACCCGGGCGAGGTGGCGCGGCTGGGCCGTGCCGCCCTCGGTTTCCGCGGCGGCTGGCGCTGGGCTGCGCCCGTCGGCGTCCAGGTGCTCGCGGCCGCGGCCGTGCGCGCGCGCCGCCTGATCGGAAGGAAACGCCGGTGAACGCCTCAGCGATGCCCACGACCGCGGGCCGGGGGAGGGACGCCGTCCCTGCGCCGCGTCCGGACGACCGCGGCACCCCGATGACGCACCTGCTGTACGTCGCCGGCATCTTCTGCCTCGCGGCCTGGTTCCCCGCGTCGATCCAGATCGGCGCGCTCCTCATCATCGTGGGCAGCTTCGGACGCCTTCGGCGGCCCGTGGCGATCCCCTGGGCGGTGCTGATCTTCATCGGCTGGGCGCTGCTGTCGGCCGCGTGGTCGCTGCTGCCGCAGGACACCCTCGACGACGTCATCAAGCTGCTGGCGGTCGCCGTCGCCGGCATCTTCGCCGCCAACACGGTGCGGCCGATCCTGCTCGCACGGGACGCCGCGCTGGCGCTGGCGATCGTGTGCGCGGCGTCGCTCGTCGCGGCGGTCGTGTCGCCGGGCACCTCGTTCGACACCAGCGGCGCGATGCGCGGCATCACCCCGCACGGCAACAGCCTCGGCTTCAACGCTGCCCTCGCGGTCTTGTGCGCCCTGTTCCAGATCAGGAGGCCCGACCGCCGCGGTGCGGGGTGGATCGCCGTGGTCGTGTTGGGCGGGGTGGCCCTCGGCTTCAGCACGTCGATGACCGCGCTCCTGGGTCTGGTCGCGGGGCTGGCCGGCGCCTGGATGGTGTGGTTCGTGCGCACCGGGCCCCGCGAAACGGCGGTCTACCGGGCGGGGGGCCTCCTGGGCGCGCTCGGCGCGGCCGGGCTGCTCGTGCTCGGGAACTTCGATCGCCTGACGCTGCTCATCGGACGCGACCCCACGTTCACCGGCCGGACGCAGATTTGGTCGCTCATTCTCGAACTGGTCTCGGAGCGGCCGCTCACCGGCTACGGGGTCGGGGCGCCGTGGCGGGCCGGGTCGCCGATCCGCGCCTACGCCGAGCAGACGCTCGGGTTCGAGTTCGTGTCGGCGCACAACGGTCTGCTCGACCTGGTGCTGGAGGCCGGGCTCGTGGGTCTCGTGGTCATCATCCCGCTCGCCGTGGTGGCCTTCGTGCGCTACCTGACCGTGCCCGAACTGAGCAGGGGGCTGCTGTGGGCGCTCGCCCTGTGCTTCCTCTTCGCGACCGCCAACATGGCGGAGGCGTACATCACGAGCCCGTTCTCGTGGTTCCTCCTGTGCTTCCTCTGGGCCGGCCCGGTGGCGAGCACACCCGACCCTCTTATCGCACGGCGCGCACGCGTCGGGCGTCCGTCAATGATTTCGAAGGAAAGCTGATGCAGAGTTTGTCTTGGTACAAAGGGGTTCCCGCGCGTTGGGTCCTGCCCGTGGTGTGCACGCTCGTCGGGGCCCTCCTGGGCTACCTGGCGTCCATGGTCGTGCCGAGCACCTACACGGGGCGGTCGGAGCTGTTTTTCACCGCGCAGGGCGGAACCAGCGTGACCGAGTTCAACGACGCCGCGTCGCTCGTCCGCTCGCAGATGACGTCCTACGCCCAACTGGTGACGTCGCAAACCGTCCTGGAGCGAGTCGCCCAGGACGTCGGCGGGGGAACGACGCCGAAGGATCTCGCGAAGGAGCTCAAGGCCACGGTGCCGGTCGACACGGTGGTTCTGCAGATCGAGGCGACGGCCAAGACCCCGGCGGAGGCCGCCACGCTGGCCAACGCCGTCGCGACGCGGGTCTCGGAGCAGGCGACGGCCGTCTCGCCGAAGGCGTCCGGTGGGGCCAGCGTGGTGAGGCCGTCGATCGTGACGCGGGCGGTGCCGGATCCCGAGCGATCGTGGCCGAACGGCAGCCTGTTCGCCGGGACGGGCGGTTTCGTGGGCCTGCTGATCGGGTGCGTCCTGGCCGCGGTGCTGCCGCGGCGTCGCGGCGCCGACGGCTCGGCCGGGTTGTAATCCGCGCACTGCCGCGCGGGTCTGAATGTCGCCGAGGCCGGCGAGCGTCACGAGGACGAGCGCTACGCGGCCCGGCGGGAGGGGGCAAGATGAGGTACTCACTGGAAGACATCCGCGGGAAACGCGTCGCGATGGTGGCCTCGACGGGGGGCCACCTGACGCAGTTGACGAGGCTGGCGGGTCGGCTCGGGGTCGATCCGGAGAGCCCGTGGGTCACGTTCGACACGCCGCAGAGCCGCAGCCTGCTCCGCGGACGCGAGGTGCATCACGTGCCGTACGTCCGGCCGCGTGACTACCGCGGGCTGGCGCGGGCGACCCGGTTGCTGCAGCCGTTCATGAAGGAGGTGGACGGGGCGGTCTCCACCGGGGCCGGGCTGGCGCTGGCGGTGCTGCCGCAGATCGCCCTGCGGGGCAAGCCGGCCGTGTACCTGGAGAGCATCTCGCGCGTCCAGGGGCCGTCCCTCACCGGACGCATCCTGGCGCGCGTCCCGCGGGTCGGCCTCTACGGCCAACACTCGGGCTGGCTGACCGGCCCGTGGCGCGACGGCCCGTCGGTGCTCGGGCAATACCGGACGCGGCCGGTCACGGCCGTCTCGCCGCGCAGCATCTTCGTGACGCTGGGGACGATCCGCCCGTACCGCTTCGACCGGCTCATCGACACCGTGCTGGCCTACTGCCGCCTGCACCCGGAGGTCGACGTGCTGTGGCAGGTCGGCTGCACCGACCGCCGGGATCTTCCCGGGCGCGTCGTCGAGCAACTGACCGACGCCGAGTTCGGCGAGGCTCTCGGCGAGCACGACCTGATCGTCGCGCACGCGGGCGTCGGCGTGGCCATGAACATCCTCGACAGCGGACACGTCCCCTTGCTGATGGCGCGGCGTCCCGACCTGCGCGAGCATGTGGACGCCCACCAGCGCCAGATCCTCGAGTACCTGGTCCAGCGCGGCCTCGCGGCTCGGGTGGAGGACGCCCTGGGCGACGGTGCGCAGTTGGAGGCGGTGATGGGCCGTCGTGTGGACCTGCTGGAGGGCTGAGGGCCCGGAGCAGAGGGGAGGACGGGGCGCATGAGCCTCCGTGCGACGTGGCGGCGTCCGGTGGAGCTGGCGTCGAAGCTGTTCGGCTCCACGGTCTTGGCGCAGTTGGCCGTCATGGGGGCGACCGCCTTCGCCGCCGCTCGGCTCTCGCCCGGGGACTTCGCCTGGTACGGGGCGATGTCGGGCGCGGTCTGGATCGCGGGCAGCTTCAACAGCCTCGCCGTCGAACATCGTCTGGGCGTCGTCTCCGAGCCCGTCTACCACTCGCTGCTGCGGGCCGGGCTGACTTCGGTGAGCGTCGTCTCGGTCGCGTGCTTCCTGGGTGCGATCGGGGGCTCAGCTCTCGGCGAGGTGTGGGGCCCGATGGGTTTTCTGGTCGGCGTCGCCGCCTTCGGCCTCGGGCTGCAGCAATTGCTGACGGCGAGCATCCTGCGCCAGCAGCGTCAGGGGGTGCTCGCGCGCGGGCGGCTGATCCAGGGGGTCACGAACGCCGTCCTGATCGTGGCGTCGGTGTTCACGCCCGTGCCCGGGTACCTCGGGCTCTCGCTGGCGTGGGCGGCGTCCATCTTCTTCGGCCTCGTCCCCCTGATTTTCGCGGCTGATTTTCGCATTCGGGGTCTCGGACGCCCGCGCGGATCAGATTTCACGCAATTGTGGCGCGAGGTCAAACTGTTGCCGGTCTCGCAGGCGATGGCGGGCTCGGTCGCGTCCCTGCCCCTCATTGTTCTTCCGGGATTGGGCAACGATTCGATCAGCGGAGCCTGGGCGCTGGTGAGCCGATTCCTGACCCCGATGGTGAACACCGCTTATACGACGCTGCAACCTCTTTATTACGGGGGTGCCGCCGAGATTCTGCGTGAGGACCGGCGCGAGGAGTTCAAGCGCTTTCATGCGCGCTGGGTGGCGCTGCTGTTCGTCGGGTCGCTGCCGGTTCTCGCCTTCTTCGTCGTGTGCATTCAGTGGCTGATCCCGCTGCTCGGCGACTCGTGGGACGTGGCGAAGCTCGTGGTCGTGCCCGGCTGCGTCTACTTCACGTCGGGCTTCATCTGCCTGCCGATCAGCCACACGCTGGTGCTGCTGGGGCGGGTGAACGCGCAGTTCTGGTGGACGGCCGTGCGCTGCCTGCTCTGCCTGACGCCGTTCCTCGCCGTGGGCACCCTCGGGGCCGGTGGGGCGCTGCTGTGGTGGGCGATCGCCGCCGCCGCAACCTTCTTCGCCCAGATCGTGATGCACCGGCAGGCCCTCGCCAGCCCCGGCGCGGCGGCGTCGTCGGCGGCGTAGCCGCCGAGGCGTCCGCCACGATCGGCCCGCCCCCCTCACGCCTCTTTTTGATGCGCAAGTCTGCACTCACGAGTTGCCACGTCGCTGTCGTAGTTTAGGTGGGTCATAGGCTGAACTGGCGAGGGGGATGGGCACAGATGGGTTTTTCGATGCGACGTGTCCGAAACCTTGTGCGACCCGTCCACTGGGCGTTGGCGGCGGCGCTGCCGCCCGTGCCGAAGAGGCACTACATGCATTGGGCCGGAACCGGCAGGTGGGGCGATTTCACGAACCCGAAGACCTTCAACGAGAAAGTCAATTGGCGCATTCTGCATGATCGCCGTCCGCAGATCGCGGAGGCGTGCGACAAGGCGTCCATGAAAGAGCGGGCGAGGCGCGCGGTTCCGGACGAATCTGTGTTGCGTATTCCCGAGACGATCTGGATGGGCACGAATCCCGACGAGGCTCCCGTGCGGACGAGTCGCCCGTGGATCCTGAAACCCAATCACAGCAGCGGCGAAGTCCTGCCCAGCGACCGGGCGGACGCCGAGGCGCTGCGGCGCACCCGCGAGTGGCTGGTGAGCAAGCCGGCCGTCCAATTGGGGGAGTGGGGCTATCGGGTGGCGCGGCCCCTGTTGCTGATGGAGGAGCTGATCCCGTTCGCGGGGGAGGAACCCCCGCGCGATTACAAGTTCTTCGTGTTCGACGGGGTCCCGCGGCTCGTCCAGGTGAACGCCGACCGGTTCAGCGATCAGCCCAGGGAGTCGTTCTTCGACCCCAAGGGCCGGGTGGTCCCGCTGCGCGACGCACGTCTGCCCGTACCGATTCGTGGCGCCGACCCGCTGCCCGGCAACTGGGCGCAGATGGTCGACCTGGCGGCCCGGCTGGGCTCGGGGTGGGACTTCATCCGCATCGACCTGTACAGCGTCGCGGGGGAGGTCTGGTTCGGGGAGTACTCCCCGTATCCGGGCGGGGGCGTGACGCGGTATCGCCCCGCCTCCTGGGACCGAACGATGGGCGACTGGTGGACGCTGCCGAGCGACGTGGGCGCCGACGTCGCGCGCTCCTCCCGTGGGGCATGATGGCGTTCTCCCGACGCTCAACGGGGCGCGTCGGCATGAGTTGGTGATCAGGATGAGGTGCGGGGGGTACCGATCGTGAACGAGGCGGTCAGCGGTCGACGCCGGTGGTGCGCAGGCGACCACGGGCGCGAAGGGTGTGTGCGATGAAACTGTTCCTGTCGGGCGTGAACAAGAAGCGCGCCATCCTCCAACGGCTGTACTTCCCACGGATCCTGCCCACGCTCGCGGTACTGCGCGTGCATCCGGCCCGTCGCGTCGTTCTGGCCGATCTGGATCGGTGGCGCGAGGTCCGCCATTTGGCGGGGACGCCGACGCAGGCCCTGGTCTACCTGCTGTGCCTGCACCCGGAGTTCCGGGCGCTCGTGTATTGGCGCCTCGGGGCTGCCGGCTACGTGCTGCGCCTCTTCGCGCCGCCTCTGCGAACGCTGCACCTCCTCATGCCGCCCTCGCACGTGGGGCCGGGGCTGTACGTGCAGCACGGCGACGAGACCTTCGTCGCGTGCCGGCGGATCGGCCGCAACGCGTGGCTGAATCAGGGCATCACGGTGGGCTACACCAGCGACGACGACTGCCCGACGCTGGGCGACGACGTCACCCTCTACAGCGGCTGCAAGGTGCTGGGCAGCGTCACGTTGGGCGACGGGGTGGTCGTCGGCGCGAACGCGGTGGTGCTGCGGGACGTTCCGGCCGGTGCCACCGTCTCCCCGCCGGTCGCCCGGATCGTCCAGGGGGTGCGGAACTCCGACGGCTGAGATCCGCCCGGGCCGGGCGTCCGTCAGCGGCCTGCGTACAGGGCTCGCGCCACGGCGTCGAACGCCGGCTTGCGCGTGTACTGGTCGGTCATGAGGGCCGCGTAGCCCTGGCCATCGATGCCCTCGGGGAGCCAGGAGTAGCGGTCGGTAAACCCCCAGACGGTGAACGAGGTGCAGGCCGGCTGGTCGACGCAGACCTTGACGAGTTGCGCGTAGGCACGGGCCTGGGCGGCCTGCCTGCTGCTCGAGACCGCCTCGCCGGGGTGCCAGTCGAGCCGGACGTCGGCCTCGGTGATGGCCACCTTGAGGCCGAGGTGGGCGAAGCGGGCGAGGTTCTCGCCCATGGTCTTCGGGACGCCGTCCTTCAGCCGCAGGTGCGCCTGGACGCCGAAGCCGTCGATCGGGACGCCGCGCGCCTTCATGCCCCTGATGAGCTCCACGTAGGCGTCCGAACGGGCGTTGACGGCCTCGGCGCCGTAGTCGTTGAGGAAGAGCTTGGCGTCCGGGTCGGCGGCGCGCGCCCAGCGGAAGGCGTCGTCGACGATCCCCATGCCGCAGGCGCGCACGAAGGGGTTTTCGGGGCGGGGTCGGCCGTTTTCGTCGAGGAGCTCGTTGGCCACGTCCCATTCGGCCACGCGGCCCCGGTAGTGCTTCACGACTGTGGTGATGTGCGTGCGCACGGTCTGCCGCATCGCCTCGCAGCTCATACCCGCGTCGGAGACCCAGGACGGGTTGCCGCCGTGCCAGATCAGGGTGTGCCCGCGGACGGTCTGGCCGTGCTTGGTCGCGAACCCGACGACCTCGTCGGCCGGCGCGAAATCCCAGGTGCCGCGGGTGGGCTGCAGGAAGGCCCACTTCATCTGGTTCTCGGGGGTGACGGAGCTGAATTCCGTGCCGAGGATGCGGGCGTAGGTGGAGTCCTTGAGCGCCTGGGACGAGCGCAGTCCCTCGACGGCGGTGCCCACCCTGATCCGGTCGCCGGCGGCCTCACGCAGGGGTAGCACGGGGGCGTCCTTGGTGGGCGTCGGCGTCGGCGCTCCGCAGCCGGACAGCAGAAGGGACGCCGCGCCGAGCAGCAGCGCGGCGAGCGCGCCGGTGCGGCGTCCGAGGCGACGGCGTCCGCCCGACTCAGCCATCCGAATCAGCCTTTCCCGCGGGGTCGTGTGGTCGCGACACATCGTAATGCTCCTGGTGTGGCGCGGCATTCGGACGCGGTGTCGCAGTCCGCCGTCCTCGGCGGGTGGGTCGGGGCCGGCCGGGCTCAGTTGGCGACGTACCAGTAGGTTTCGACGGGTGCGAGCCCGCGGGGCTCGTCGAGGCGTCCGCCCGCGTCGCTCGTGGTCTCGATCTGGCTGTGGTAGGCGGCCACGCGCCGGGCCTTGCGGTCGCGGTCGACGGGAACGTCGAGCCGCTCCAGGGTTGTCCAGCCGTGGGCGCGCCGGAACGCCGCGATTGCGCGGCGCCCGTCGCCCCCGCGGGAGTAGGGGAACTCGGCGTAGAAGCAGAGGCGGGCGCCGGTCGGAGCCAGCGCCTCGGTGACGACCTCGCTGACCCAGACGTGGTCGATGTGGGGCGGGCGTCCGGAGCGGTGCTCGCGGTCAAGCAGGTGCCAGAGCCGCCGGAGCCGCCGCTCGATCGCCGCCACGACCCGGCCCGCGAGCGGCACCCGCGCGAGGGGCTCTGGGGGGCGCAGGCCGGCGCCGACGGGGACGAGTACCAACGGATCGTGCGCCTGGGTGACCCAGTCGGTGACCCAGGCGGCGAGGGATGCTGCCTCCTCGGGAGTTCGGTCACGGTCGAGGTACTGCTGGTCGAGCAGGTCGAGGTGCTGGCGGCGGTGGGGGGTTCCGGCGAACGCGGCGTCGTCTTCGGCCAGGCGGCTCTCGAGCGCGACGTCCGAGTTCGCGAAGCCGGCTTCCAGATCCCACGGGCTCTCGACCGGGGGCACGGGACGCCCGCAGAAGACGGTCAGGATGTCGAGGGCGTTCTCGCGGCTGATCCACGCCTCGCAGGAGAGGACGGCGTCGTCCAGATGCGGCGAGACCAGTAAGACGTCACCCCGGTGCTGCCCAAGCGATGCGCGTCGTCCCTTCACGCGGCCATTCTAGGGAACCGGCGAAACGCCCCGCCCCTATCGTGGAGGCGTGCGAGACCGAATGGAAGCGGGGCTGCCCGCCGGCGGGGTGGTGGTGTTCGCGCTGGTCGTGTCGCTCGCCGGGATCGGCGTCCCGGGGCTCTGGTTCGACGAGGTTGCCACGCTCGCGGCGTCCCAGCGCAGTTGGGACGCCCTCGGCCGGATGCTCACCGACGTGGACGCCGTCCACGCCGCCTACTACGCGCTGATGCACGTCTGGCTGGGTGTGGTCGGGTACACGCCTGCGCTGCTGCGGGTGCCGTCGGCGTTGGCGGTCGCGGCGACCGCCGGGGTGGTGGCGGAGGTCGCCCGTCGGCTGTGGGGACGCGCGGCGGCGATCGTGGCCGGCGCCGCGTTCGTCGTGCTTCCGAGAACGGTGTGGATGGCGATCGAGGCCCGGTCGTTCGCGATGGCGACGCTGTTCTTGTCGCTCGGGGTCCTTTTTATGCTGCGGGCGCTGACGACCGGGCTGCGCCGGTATTGGGTGGCGAACACCGTCGTGACGGCCGTCGCCTGCGTGCTCTTCTTTTACTGCTACCTGGCGCTCCCGGCGCTGTGGGTGGCGGCTGGTTGGCAGATGCGTGCGCAGCGGCGTCCGCTAGGGCCGCTGGTCGCCAGCTCGGCGGCAGGCGTCCTGCCGGCCCTGCCGGTGGCGCTCATGGCGATCGGGCAGCGGGGCCAGGTGTCGTGGATCCCCCTGGTCGGGCCGGGGGACGTCGTCGCCCTGCCGAGGGTCTTCCTCGGCGGCTTCCTCGGGGACCTGTTCCCCATGCGGATCGTCGTCGTGAGCAGCCTGGCGCTCGTGCTCGCCGTGGCCGTGGCGCTGTGGGGCTTGGTGGAACGCCTGCGGTCGGCGTCCGGCGAGGCCGGTTCGGAGGGTCGGTCAGGCGTCCGCGGGGAGCCGGGCGAATCCGCGTCGCTGGGCGGCGGACCCCTGGCGGTGCTGCTGCTCGGGTGGGCGGGGCTGCCCGCGCTGGCACTGCTGGCGGCCGGGACCGTCCTGCCGCTCTACGATCCCAAATACTGCGCGATCTCGGCGCCCGCCCTCGCCCTGGTGGTCGGCGCAGGACTGACGGGCCTGCTGGACGCCCGCCGCTCGGTGATGCGCGCCGTCTGCGCGGCGCTCGCGGCGGTGGCGCTCGGAGGGCTCGGCGTCCAGTATTGGGCGGCGATCCGGCAGCCGGACGCCAAGGGTGACGTTCTGGCGGTCGCCCGGACCGTGGGTGCGGTGAAGCGTCCCGGCGACGGGCTGTGGATCCAGCACGACTCGCTGGCGCGCGTGGCGCGGTACGCCTACCCCGACGACTTCGCCGGCATGCGTGACCTGACGCTCGACCGCGACCTGGAGGGGTCTCCCACGCTGTGGGAAACCGAGATCCCCATCGCGGACGCCGGCCTGCGATTGGCCGGCGTCCGGCGGGTCATCGGGGTGAGCCTGACCGCCCGGGACGCCTCCGACGAATTGGCCACGCTGACGCGGCTGGGCTTCCGGGAAGACGGGGTCCGGGACGTGGGGGACTACCGCGTCTGGATCCTCGAGCGGCGCTCATGAGCGGAGATCACGGGCGGGGTCTGAGGAGAAGGCCGCAGGACGGCCGATGTGCATCGCACCGGGCGGGCGTGCTACCTTAATCGGGCTGTTCTCCTAGTGGAGAACGCGCGCGAGTGGCGGAATGGCAGACGCGCACGGTTCAGGTCCGTGTGTCCGAAAGGACGTGGAGGTTCAACTCCTCTC
>NZ_JBDHZL010000101.1:0-9939 GCF_039811905.1 Nigerium sp.
GGGCGTTAGCTCAGCCGGTCAGAGCAGGGGACTCATAATCCCTGGGTCGCGGGTTCGAGCCCCGCACGCCCTACCTAAGAGATGCCTAGGGCGTTATGTCGGTTTGCTGGGTAATGAATGCGGTCATGACTCCCGCGCCGACCTGACCGACGATGTCGCCGATGGCGCTTGCGGCGCGACGGAGGCGGCCCTTCTCGTCGGGGTCGGAGGTCCGATCGGCTGCCTGCTCGATCGTGACTCCGGGCTCGCGGTTCCTCGCGACGCGCACGACGTCGTCACGGAACTCGCTCGGGTAGGGCTTGGGCACAGCAACATCCTTCCAGGCCCACCCCCGCGGGCAAGCCAGATCAGATGTCACCTATTCGTGCAGCAGTCCCGTTCGTCAGTCGAAGCAGCCAAGCCTGAGACAGGGCCATGGCGGGGAATCTGCCCGTATGCGACACGGTCATCCGCGCGGAGGGCCTTCCTGTTGAATGCCGGACGTCTGAGCGCCCGTCCGGCGGCCAGGCCGGGAACAAAGGACGCGACCCTTCGCTGTGAATGTCCGAGCGTGATTTCAAGAACAGCCGTCCTGGAATCGACACCTTCCTCTGCCAGAATCCCCGCATGAAGCCCCCCATCAAGCGCATCATCGCGATCGCCAGCTGTGCGCTGGCCGCTCTGTCCGGCTGTTCGTCATCAGCTGCGTCGACAAGCCCGTCGGCCGCGCCGAGCACCCCCACCGCCACCGTCGCGGTGACCGCGAGCCCGACGCCAACACCCACGGCGACCTCCACTCCGACCGTCGCGACCACCCGCACTCCGGCCGCCACGGTCACCCGCACGCCCACCCGCACCCCGACCGCGGAGCGGACGGCGACGTCCAAGCCGTCCTCGACTCCGACCACAACGGTGAAATCGAAACGGAAGCCGAAGGTGTCGATCAAGTGCCGGCCATCGATTTCGGAGAACACCGGTGATCCGCTGCTCTATGTCACGTGGTCGGTGAAGGACCCCGACAAGATCGGCTGGAAGATTTCGATCAGCTACACCAACGCCATGGGGAAACACGGAGAGACGTTCCGGGGGAGGGGCTCCAAGACCACCACGTTCATGGACTACGGGCTTGACCTGGACCAGAGCGGTCCGGCCTGCAAGGCGTCCTTGAAGTAACGCACGTTCCCTGCCGGCCCCGCAACCCCGGCGCTTGAGGCGTCCTCGCGGACGATCGCGGCGCCCCGCGGCGCCGTCGACCACCCTAGAAAATATGTTATAACATCTGCTACGCTCAAACCCAGTTCCCTCACCGAGGGGGCCCGACAGCGCTCGTTCAACGAGGAGAAGAGCCCATGTCCCCGACCAGCCCGGCCTGTGGCGGGGGCTTCGTCGGCGTCCGAGCCGTTCCGGCCCCCGCTCTGGAGAAAGCGATGTGCTCATGACCACTCCGGCAGCCCGGCATCTGGCGCCCACCGGCGTCCTGCGTGCCTGCATCAACGTCGGCAACGCGGTGCTCGCGCGGCGTGACGGCCCCGACGAGGCGCCCCAGGGCGTCTCCGTGGACATCGCGGCCCAACTGGCCCGCCGGCTCGGCGTGCCGATCGAGTACCTGGTGGTCACCTCGGCCGGCCAGTCCGTCGAGGCGGTCACCGACGGGCGAGCGGACATCGGCTTCTTCGCCATCGACCCCTCCCGCGCGGCCACGATCGCCTTCACGGACGCCTACCTGCACATCGAAGGCTGGTACGTGGTGCGGGACGCCTCCCCGATGACCCAGAACGCCGACGTCGATCGTCCCGGGGTGCGGGTGGCGGTCGGGGCGCGGAGCGCCTACGACCTGTTCCTGTCCCGCGAGATCAAGGACGCCGAGCTGGTGCGCGCGCCCAACCCGCAGGCCGTCACGCCGCTCTTCCTGGCGGAGGGGCTCGACGTGGCCGCGGGCGTCCGGCAGCAACTCGAGCAGGACATGCTCGCGCACCCCGGGCTGCGGTTCCTGCCGGAGCGGTTCATGGTGATCCGGCAGGCCATGGGGCTGGACCGTCGGCGCGGCGACGCGGCGGCGTCCGCCTTGACGAGCTTCGTGGCCGACCTGACGGCCACCGACTTCGTGGCGCGCGCCCTGAGCGAGCACGGCATCGACGGCGCCACGCCCGTGCCGACGCAGGCGTGACCACGGCACGACCAGGGAGACAACGGTGAGCAAGGTACTTCTGATCAACGGGCAGGGCCAGCGAGTGACCGACACGTTCGAGGCGCTGGCCCCCAGCGGGTATGAGATCGCCACGATCTCGGCCCGGCTCGACGAGGACGAGAAGGCGCGACGCCTCGAGGGGGTCGAGTACGTCGTGCTGCACCCCGCGAACCTGTCCGGCGCGCTGATCCGCGGGGCCCGCTCGCTGCGGCTGATCCAACTGCTCGCCGCCGGGTACGACAAGGTCGACCTGGAGGCGGCCCGCGCCTGCGGCGTCCCGGTGGCCACCAACGGCGGCGCGAACGCCTGGGCGGTCGCGGAGCACGCGATCGCGCTCATGCTCGCCCTCTACAAGCGGATCGTGCCGTGCGACGGGTCGGTCCGCGGGGGAGGGTGGCGTAGCGCGGCCGACGGGTTCAACACGTTCGAACTCGCCGGCAAGACGGTCGGCGTCGTCGGGGCCGGCACCATCGGGCAGAAGGTGGCCCGCCGGGCCAAGGCGTTCGAAACCGACATCATCTACTACGACGCCCGCGACGCCCCTGCCCTCGAGGCCGAGCTCGGCGCCCGACGGGTCTCGCTGGACGAACTCGTCAGCACCGCCGACGTCCTCACCCTGCATGCGCCGCTGCTGCCCGCGACCCGCGGACTCATCGGCGCGCGCGAGCTGGCCGCCATGAAGCCGAACGCCATCCTGATCAACACGAGCCGCGGCGAACTGGTCGACGAGCAGGCGCTCGTCGACGCCCTGACGTCGCGGGCGATCGGAGGCGCCGGGCTCGACGTGTACTGGCAGGAGCCCATCCCCGACGACCATCCACTGCTCGCGCTCGACAACGTGGTGCTGACCCCGCACACGGCCGGGCACGCCCTCGAGGGCTGGGCCCGCCGCGTCCGGTTCGCCTGGGAGAACATCGAACGCGCCCAAGCCGGGGAGCAGCCGACCTCGCTGGTGAGCGGCTGACGTCCGGACGCCGCGGCCGCCGGCCGCGGTAACGACCCGGGCCCTCTGGCCCGGGCATGCGGTAGCGCTCCGGCCCGGATGACCGCTACGGGACGACGGACGTCCCCGAGTCGCCGGCCAGCAGCCCCGGGAGGTCGTCGATGCGGCCGATGACGGCGCGCTTGCCGCTCCGTCGGACGAAGTCGGCGGCGGCGTCCACCTTCGGGCCCATCGAGCCGGCGGCGAACTCGTAGCCGGCCAGCTCGCCGACGCTCGCCCGGCGCAGCGGCCGCGCGTCGGGGGTGCCCCAGTCGAGCATGACGGCGTCGGCGTCGGTGGCGAGCACAAACACGTCGGCCCCGACGTGGGCGGCGAGCACGGCCGAGCTGGCGTCCTTGTCGACGACGGCCTCGACGCCCGCGTAGTGGCCGTCGGCGTCCCGCGCGACCGGGATGCCGCCGCCGCCCGACGCGACGACGATGTGCCCGGCGGCTAGGAGTTTCTTCGTCGAATCGACCTGGATCACCCGCTGCGGACGCGGCGACGCCACGACCCGGCGGGCGTGGCCGCCGTCGTCGCCGAACGTCCAGCCGCGCACCTGCGCGAGGGCCGCGGCCTCGGCGTCGGTGTAGATCGGACCGACGAACTTCGTCGGATGCGCGAACGCCGGATCGGCGGCGTCCACCTCGGTGAGCGTCAGCACCGTCGTCATCATCTGCGGCCGCTCCAGCGCGTTGCGCAGCTCGATCTCGATGAGGTAGCCGATCATGCCCTGCGTCTGGGCGCCCAGCACGTCGAGCGTGAACTGCGGCCCGTGCGCATAGAACGCGTTCTGCAGCGCGAGCAGGCCGACCTGCGGCCCGTTGCCGTGCGTCACGACCAGCTCGTGATCGCGAGAGACCTCGGCCAGCGCCCGGCACACCATCCGGATGTTGCGGCGCTGGTTCTCGATCGTCATCTCCTCGCCGCGCCGGGAGATCGCGTTGCCGCCCAGCGCCACCAGCGCCCTCATCGCACGGCTCCTTCCATCGCCCGGCCCTTCTCGGCGCTGCGGCGCAGCGACTCCGCCATCACCTGAACGCCGGCGAGCAGATCCGCCCCCGACGAATGCCCGATCGCGGCCACGCGGGCCACCGCGTCGTCGACGCCGCGCCCGCGCTCCAGCGCCTCCACGAGCCGGGCGACCGGCGGGGCGAACTCGCCGCCGCACGCCAGCACGAGGTGGGTCTCCGCGACGTCCGTCGTCAGAGCGCCCCCGGCCACGGACGCCCCGAGCGCCCGCAGCGCGGGCGTCCGGCCGAACGCGCGCCACGCGAGCGCGAGCATGCCGACCAGCGCGTCGTCGCCCGACGGCGTCAGCCCGGCCCCCAGCCCGACCAGCGCGAGCGCCGCGCCCACATCGGACGCCTCCGGCCCGGCCAGCGACCGGGCCCCGGCCTCCAGCCGCGGACGGACGGCGTCCGCCACCCCCGGCGCGTCGAACCAGCTCTCGGGACGCCGAAACGTTCCCGCGGGAACGCGTCCGGTGCTCGCCAGCCCGACGTCGACCGCCCGCTCGGACGCCTCGAACGCGACCATTGCCCCTGGCCGGACGCCGATCGCCCCGGCGGCCTGCACCTGGCAGACGCCGTCGAGCGGGTGGGACGCCACGTTCACGACGAGGCCCGCGGCCGTCACGTTGAACGACCGGGCGAACACCGCCGTGACCGGCGCGCGCCAGCGCTGAGCCGCCAGCGCCCGCCGGGCGGGCTCGGTCAACGCGCGCGGGCGCACCCGCACGACGGACGCCGGCCCCACCGGCTGCTCGTCGGCCGGCTGCCCGCCCACCGGACGCACGCTCTCAGTCCACCGCAATGCCGTACCGCTCGGCCAACGCCTCGAGGGCTTGCGTGAAGCAGCCCAGGGGAGCGCGTACGGTGCCGGCGCCGATCTGGCCGACGCCCGGCGTCAGCGACGCGATGCCGGTGTTGATGATCGGGGTGATGCCGGTCTGCACCACCTTGCGGACGTCGATGCCGGTCGGCGCCCCCTGGAAGTCCCAGGTCGGGATCGACAGGCCCGCGTTGAACGACGTGACGATCTCGGCCATCTCCTCGCTGATCGCGAGGGCGTCCGAGAAGCCGCCCGCGCCGAGGAACCGCGTGACGCCCGGCGCGGCGATCATGCTCATGCCGCCCAGCCCGAACGTCTCGGTGATCGCGGAGTCGCCCATGTCGGGGCACGCCTGCGACTGGTCGTAGCCGGTGAAGAACAGCCCCTCGGGCGTGTTGACGGGCGCCGTGAACCACCGGTCGCCCAGCCCGGACACCCGGATGCCGAACTCGTGCCCGTTGCGCGTCATCGCCGTGACGACCGACCCCTCGGTGATGGTGCGGGCAGCGTCCATGATCGACTTGCACGCGGCCATCGCGATGTTCAGGAAGAACTGGTCCGTGCGCGAGAGGAAGTCGCTCACCTCGGCGATCTGCTCGGCCGGCAGGTCGATGCGGCACAGCAGCGGCGCCATGTCCTTCGCGAACAGGGCGGACGCCGCGATGTTGCGCTGGTGCATCTCGTCACCCATGCTGATCGCCCGGGCGATCACGGGCGACAGGGCGTACCCGCCGTCGGTCTGCTTCAGGGCCGCGGCCAGCGACGGGCCGAGGACGTCGCGCATCCACCGCAGCCGCTCGATCACCTCGGCGTCGTTGGCGCCGAACCGCAGCACCTTGCCGATGCCCTCGTTCATCGTCGAGTAGGCGGTGTTGCCGTACGTCTGGTTGACCACGACGACCATCGCCATGTGGGCGCTCGTGATGCCGCCCATGGGGCCGACGGCCCCGACGCTGTGGCAGGGCACGTAACGCGCCTGGTCGGCGACGATCGCGCGGGCGGCGTCCTCGTCGTCGGCCCAGCCCTCGAAGATCGCGGCGCCCACGCAAGACGCCTGCATGGGGGCCGGCATGTCGGCGAAGGCGACCGGCGGGCCGGCGTGCAGCAGCACGTACTCGCCCGGCACCAGGTCGGGGATCACCGTGTGAGCCTGCACGACGTCGACGAGCGTCGGCTGGCCCGCGGTGACGATGTCGACGACGGCGGCGTTCGCCTCGTCGATGGTCGCGTAGTCGAAAGTGGAGTCGGTCATGGCAGTTTCTCCTCAGCGTTCCATGAGCAGATCGACGAGTCGGGCGAGGCGTGGGTCGCCGCCGGCGGGCGGCGTCCAGTTCCAGTGGACGACCCCGGCCTGCTGCTCGATCAGGTCGTCGGCGAACGAGGCGAGCCCCAGGTTGATCACCTTCGGACCGTCGGTCAGCAGGGCAGTGACGGCCGCGGGGGCGGGGGCGGCGTCCGGGTGGGGACGCCGATCGGCGGCCGCCCGCGCCAGCGCGGCCGCGTGCCGCGCGGCACTCGCGTTGTCGGGCAGCACGCGGACGCCGGCGTCCCGCAGCGCCTGCACTTGGGCGTCCAGCGCCTGCGGGTCGCGGGCGGTGCCCGTGACGGACGCCACGACCGCGACCTCGCGGCCGTCTGCCCGGGCGGAGGCGACGCCTTCGGCGATCGCCGGGATGATCGCGCCGGCCGGGTCGGCCGCCGAGCCGTAGCCGGTGACGACGTCGAGCAGCAGGACGGCCGTCGTTGGGTCGGCGAGGACGCCGGGCAGCAGCTCGGCGCGCAGCGTCGGGTCGATCATCGGGTGCGGGCGCCCCTGGGTGTAGACGTCGTCGCCCAGGTCGACGACGCGGTGCGGCCCCTCGTGCAGCATCGAGCCGGCGGGGTGTTCGCCGTTGTCGGCGGGCAGTCCCAGCTCGTCGCGCAGGATCATGGCCGCCTCGTTCGCGAGCGTGCCGCCGGTGAACATGCCGACGACGCCGCCGTCCGACCGCGGGAAGCCGGCCGTGCCGGCCAGCTCGACCGCGCGGTGCGCGGCGTCCGCGAGCGTGGCGGCGTAGGTGATGTTGCCGACGCGGGCGGCGTCCGGACGCTCGCCGAGGATCACCGCGACGACCGGCTTGCTCAGGCCCTGGGCGGCCTCCTCGACGCGGGCGCGCACCTGCGGGGCCGGGGGCTTGCTGACGATGACGATCGTGTCGGTCGCCGGGTCGGCGTCCAGCGCGGCGAGCGCCTGCAGGCACGTGCCGCCGCCGATCTGCTCGCTGAGATCGCGCCCGCCGAGGCCGATCGCCTGGCTGACGCCGGCGCCGAGCCGGTCGATCTGGACCATGACCTCCTGCGTCCCCGTCCCGGAGGCGCCGACGACGCCGATGCTGCCCGGCGAGGTGAGGTTGCCGAACGCGAGGGCCGTGCCGGCGAACGCGGCCGTGCCGCAGTCGGGGCCCATGACGAGCAGGCCGAGGTCGCGGGCGCGCTGCTTGAGGGACGCCTCGTCGGCGACGGTCACATTGTCGCTGAAGAGCATGACGTGCAGGCCGGCGTCGAGGAGGTGGTGGGCCTGCGCGGCGGCGTACTCGCCCGGGATGGACACGAGCGCGAGGTTCGCCCCGGGCAGCTTCGACTGGGCGCGGGCGAGGCTGCGGACCGTCGTCCGGGTGGCCCCTCCGCCCGCGGCCGCCTGGTTCTTGAGCAGCTCGGACGCCTGCGCCAGCACGCTGTCGACCGTCTCCTGGTCGTCGGCGTCCACGCCGATCACGAGGTCGGAGGGGGCGGCGTCGTCGAGCTCGGGGGTGGAGAAGCCTGTGTCGGCCAGGATCTGCTTGTTGGCCGGCGTGCCCATCATCACCGAGACCTTCGCGACGCCGTCCAGGTCGGACAGCGTGCGGCTCAGCACCATGAGCGCGACTGAATCCTGATACTGGTTCTTTCGAACGATGGTCTGCAACACGACAGCTCCCGTGGGTCCATGGCGATGACGCTCATGGTATACCAAGAGGCATGGATGAGATCGCTGTCGTTCACCCCTCGGACGCCGCGGGTGCGGCGTCCGGCGCGCACGGCCCGGCCGGGGCGGCTCGGGGCCGGACCCCGGCGGCGGAGAGCCCGGTCGTGGGGAGTGCGAGCGCGGGCGCGGCGTCCGGCGCGCGCCCGGCGGGCGGCGTCCGATCGTCGGATAATGCGGGGACGTCGGCGCGCGAGCCGGGCGTCCGGCGTCCGGCTGCGCGGACGCCTGCGCCGCGTGAGGCTCTGCGGGACGAGGTCGTCGAGGAGGTTCGCGAGCGGATCGTGAGCGGCGTCTACCGGCCCGACGACCGGCTGCGGGAGCGGGCGCTGTCGGAGGAGTTCGGGGTGTCGCGGGTGCCCGTCCGGGAGGCGCTGCTGGTGCTGGAGCAGCAGCGGATGGTCGTGAACCGGCCGCGCATCGGGGCGGTCGTCACCGAGCTGACGGCCGGGGATGTGGAGGAGTTGTTCGACGTCCGGACGGCGCTGGAGCCGCTCGTCGCCGGTCGCGCGGCGCGGTATCGCGACGACGACGATCTCGCCGCGCTCCGCTCCCATCAGGGCCGCGCGACAGCGGCGGCCGCCCGGGGGGACCTGCGTGCGGGCTCGCTCGCGAACGCGGACTTCCACCTCGCGCTGGTCGCCGCCGCCCACTCGGCCCTGCTGAGCGACCTCATGGGCCCGCTGCACTGGCAGATTCAGCGGTTGTTCCGGCAGACGATCACCGACCACGAGCTGGATCTGTGCAGCGATCATGAGCGGGTGCTGCGCGCCGTCGTCGAGCGGGACGCCGAGCTCGCCGAGTTTCTCGCCCACCGCCACGTGATCTCCACCCGGGCCCGTAGCATCAAGGCGTTCACGGCCCGCTGAGGCTGTGTGGTATACCAGAATGGTGACTGACCCAGGAGTTCGGCGATGAGTGTGCTGCAGATGCTGGCGGTGGTGCTGGCGGGCTTCGGCGCCGGCCTGATCAACACCGTGGTGGGGTCGGGGTCGCTCATCACCTACCCGGTGATGGTGATGCTGGGCGTCCCGCCGGTGCAGGCCAACATCGCGAACACGGTGGGGCTGGTGCCGGGGTCGATCGCGGGGTCATGGGGTTACCGGCACGAACTGGGCGAGACGCGCTCGCTGCTCGTGCGGCTGGGGGCGGCGTCCGTGGTGGGCGCCGTGATCGGGGCCTTCCTGCTGACGCGGCTGCCGAGCGTGACGTTCCAGATGGTCGTGCCCGTGCTGATCCTGTTCGCGGCGCTGCTGGTCGCGTTTCAGCCGCGCATCGCGCGGGCGATGAAGCCTGTGGACGGGACGCGGTGGGGGCCCCTGTTGATCGTCGTGTTTCTGGCGGGCATCTACGGCGGGTACTTCTCCGCCGCGCAGGGCGTGATCCTGCTCGGGGTGCTCGGGCTCTTCCTGTCCGCGGGCATCCAGACGCAGAACGCGGTGAAGAACGTGCTGCAGACCCTCGTGAACGTGGTGGCCGCGCTGTTCTTCGTGCTGACGGGCGACGTGCGCTGGGAGTACGCGGCGCTCGTGGCCGTCGGCTCGATCATCGGGGCGCTGGTGGGCGCCTTCGTCGGGCGCCGGATCCCCGCGCAGGCGTTCCGGGTGTTCATCGTCGTCTTCGGAGTGGCGATGGCGATCTACATGGGCTGGCGCGCGTTCGCGTAGGGGCTCGTCCGCGTCCCTTTCGCCGGGACCGACCCTGGGCCGCTGGCCCGCGACCCCCGACCCCTGGCCCGCGGCCGCAACGCCTGCAGCGTTTTCAGAACGCCTGCAGTAAACCGCTAAACGCCTGCAGCGTTTCCACAACGCCTGCCTCCGGCGAGAACGCTGCCTTACGTAAGGCAGCGTTCCGGCTTAAGCCCGGCGTTTCGAGAACGCCTGCAGCGTTTGCGAAAGACCTGCAGCGTTTGCGAAAGACCTGCAGCGTTTGTGTCACGACGCGAACGAGTGCGCA